>DAOUXC010000275.1 GCA_030666795.1 Desulfobacteraceae bacterium | reverse complement strand
TCGCCTTCTCCCGCTCAAAGTCCGGGATCTTCGACTTGAACTTGAACAAAACTGAGCATTTTTCAAGACTCTCAAACTGTCCGATGATCCAGGCGGCGTCCTCTGAAGGAATTCTTTCTCATTTTTTAAAGAACGGCCTGTGGCTGGATGTCCTTCACCATGAGGATCACCTGCCATTTCAGGCACTGCTTGTGAAAAATTTATCTAATGCCATTTCTATTGTCAACAAAAACCCTAAAAAAGCTGATTCCTAAAAAAATCTGGGATATTGGCCCTGTGTGACATAGATGAACGCCCGGTATGTGTCCGGACGGCATTTTTGTGTTGAATAAAGGTTGATCCTGTGTATAATAACAAGCTTAAAATAGCTCTTTAATGATCCTATCTTCTTTTTATCTTGAACCTTTTGGGAGGGACTCATGGCACAGATAGACGCCTTTTTTAAGCTTATGCATGAACAGGGAGCTTCGGACCTCCACCTGGTCTCAGGCCAGCAGCCTATACTGCGGATCAGGGGGGAACTGGAAAGGGTAAAATATAAGGCGATGGAAAATGACAGTCTCAAGGCCATGCTCTATGAGATTGCGCCCGAGAACAAGGTCAAGACTTTTGAAGAGACGGGGGATGTGGATTTCGCCTATGAAATACCTGGCCTGGCGCGATACCGCGCCAACTTCTTTCAGCAAAAATATGGCGTGGGCGCTGTGTTCAGGGAAATTCCTTCAGACATCCTAACGTGTGATCAACTGGGCCTACCACCTGTTGTAAAAAGACTGGCGACATTACCCAGGGGCCTGGTCCTGGTCACCGGTCCCACGGGCAGCGGCAAGTCCACTACTTTGGCCGCCATTGTTCATGAGGCGAATATTACGCGTAGGGAGCACATCCTCACGGTTGAAGACCCCATTGAATTCGTCCACAAGAGTGACAAAGCGGTGGTGAACCACAGGGAGGTGGGGATTCACACCAAATCTTTTACCGCGGCCCTAAGAGGGGCACTCAGGGAAGACCCGGATATTATATTGGTGGGGGAGATGCGAGATCTTGAGACTATTGCCTTAGCCATTGAGGCCGCATCAACCGGACACCTCGTCTTTGGTACGCTTCATACCTCAAGCGCGGCAAAGACCGTGGATAGAGTCATCGAGGTCTTCCCGGTAAACCAGCAGGAGCAGATAAGGAACACATTATCCGACGGTCTCAGGGCCGTTGTGGCCCAGACCCTTTTCAGACGCAGGGACAAAAACGGCCGTGTAGCAGCCCTTGAGATCATGATTGCGAGCCCTGCGGTGAGAAACCTCATCCGGGAAGGAAAAACATTTCAGATCCCTTCAATGCTGCAGACAGGAAAGAAATACGGCATGCAGACCTTAGACGACGCCATCATGGACCTCCTAAAAAAGAAGATTATCCTCGCGGACGATGCCTATACAAAGGCCAATGAAAAACAGCTGTTTTTGCCTTTTATGAAGAATCCCCCGTCCGACTTCACGGAAGTTTAGCAAGCAATTGAAATGTTACTCTCTCAAATTCCGGAGATGAGGCCATGCGAAAACAACAGATAGATTACATCCTGACGAGCATGTTGGAGTCTTATGATAATGTTTCGGACCTCAATATGACAGTAGACAAACCCTTTCAGGTGGAGGCATCAGGACAGTTGATGCAGGTGCCGCTCACCCCCACTGTTGAAAGGATCACGCCTTTTCAGTCCGAGATTTTTGCCCTCAACCTGATAGACGGGGACAGGCGTCTGACAAGGACTCTTCTTGAGGAAGGATCGTGTGACTCCTCGTATCAATTGGCAGGCAAGGCCCGGTTCAGGGTCAATATCTTTTCTCAAAAAGGCTGTTACTCCATTGTAATGAGGCAATTGGCCACCAGGATCCCCACTGTTGAAGAATTGAATCTACCCGGGGCATTTGTCAAGATGGCAGGGGAGAGAAACGGGATCATATTGGTGACGGGTGCAACCGGAAGCGGCAAAACCACGTCATTGGCAGCCGTTTTGAACGAGATAAATGAGAAATCTTCCGTTCATGTGGTGACCCTTGAGGACCCTGTGGAATATGTGCACTCCCAGAAAAAGGCCACGTTTAACCAGCGGGAATTGGGGATGGATTTTGACGCCTTCTCATCGGGTCTCAGGGCCGCGCTCAGACAGGCCCCCAAGGTGATATTGGTTGGCGAGATGAGAGACCGGGAGACGGTGGAGATCGGCCTTTCCGCGGCGGAAACCGGCCATCTTGTACTGAGCACCCTCCATACGGTTGACGCCGGTCAGACCATAAACAGGATCGTGGGTATGTTTGACCAGGAGGAAGAAAAACAGATCAGGATCAGGCTCGCGGATACGTTAAGGTGGATAGCCTGTCAGCGTCTTCTGCCCAAGGAGGGGGGCGGGCGAGTGGCAGCGTTTGAACTCATGGGATCAAATTTGAGGGTCAAGGATACGATCCTTCAGGGCGAGAGGGAAGACTCGACCTTCTATGAAATTATTGAAGGGAGCCAGGCGTTTGGCATGATGACCTTTGATCAGTGCATTGCGGATCTCTTTAATCAGGGTCTTATATCGGAAGATACGGCCATGAGCTATGCGTCCAGAAAGGCCATTGTAGGAAGGGCGCTTGATTCGGTCAAGGCCGCCAGGGGAGAAAAGACCACAGACATTGAAGAATTGTCGATGGATGAGGAATACGGGAAAGACGAAAATGAAGGATTTATGTAAGGAGCAATTTTTATGGAAGTCGTCTGCGAGAACTGTAAGGCCAAGCTGAATATCCCGGATGAAAAGATACCCAAGGGTAAAAGAACGATCATTAGTTGTCCCAAGTGCAAAAACAAGTTGACCCTTGAACCTCCCGGGCAGAATCCGGAAGAGCCGGTTTCCGAGGCCCCAAAAGAGCCTGAACCGCCAAAACCTAAGGCCCGGCCCGCATCTGGAGCAGAAGATGTTGAAGACCTCGGTTTTTTTGAAGAAGGGGTAAAACTGGCACTTGTTTTAGAAAATGACCCTCAGGAAGTTGAGGCGGTGAAGGCGGCTGTAGAGGAATTGGGCTACAAATATGTGACGGCGGAAAATACCCGTAAGGCCGTCAGTACGCTACGACTTCATCACTTTGACCTCTTAATATTATCCGACAGGTTTGAAGGCGTTGAAATGGCACAAAGCCCTGTTCTCCAGTACATGAATCATCTTTCCATGTCTGTTCGAAGGAGGGTCTTTTTTGCATTGATAGGGGATGCTTTCAAGACCATGGATAATATGACGGCCTTTGCCATGAGCGTTAACATGGTCATAAACCGGGAAGACATGGACAAACTTACGTCTATCTTAAAGCGAGGTATTTCGGCGAACGATCAGTTTTACAAGGTACTCATGGATCTGCTCGTGGAGGTGGGGAAGGCATAAAAAAAATAATCGTTCACGGTTCACAGTTCAAGGTTAATCGCTGTGGTATTTTTCCCATATCTCCTCTGCAACAAAGAATTCGCTCCGGGTTTGTGAAATAGCACCTGGTGTTCTGCAAGAACTGGATAAAATAAACATTTGGTTTAGAATCGAACCTGCTTTCATCGATCTGACCCCTGGGCCAGACCTGTTTTAGGAGTACTTTTCATAGATCCCTGTGCATCGTGTTCAGAAGAACCGTTTTAGAGTGCACGTTACGTTGCACCTCCCGATCCCGTCTCGGTCTCGGGACGGGGAGGGCAGGCTTGAACCGTGTCGAAGATCCCGCTGGGCGGGGAACCTCGGAATCTTTAACCTTAGCAGTTACTATGGATTCAAATAGAAAATATCGTCTCAGGGTTGAAAATTGTATCGGAACCATTATCGATGTGCACAGGACCATCAGCGCCAAGTATGCAAACAAGGAATTCCTTTCCCAGTTCGAGGACTTGAAAGAGGCCATCGAGGACCTGGATATGAATTTTGTGTGTGAAGGGGACGTACTGATGGTGGAACAGGCCACCAACGCCTTGTTGGGAGAATTCAGGGAAATTTTTGAAGGAGAGAGTTTCGGACCTGTTTATTTCCAGCAAAAAAACTGAATCATTTTTACATAACCCCTGCCGAATCTATTCCGCAATCAAGGACCTCAGCGCCTTTTACCAGTAACAATGTCTCTTTCCATCTTTTCCCAAGCCGCTCAATGTTTTTCTTTCCTCCAATGGCCCACAGGGAGCCGCCTGCTCCTGCCCCCGCAAACCGGGCTCCGCACCCCGCGCGCTCTGCCTGGCCCACCAGCTTTTTTGTGATCGGGATAAGGGCCTCGGGCGTGAGTTCATTGCGTAAGGCCATTTCTTCCTGCAATAGATCTGCCGCCTTTTGCCAGTTTTGTCTTTTAATCATCTGAGCCAGCTGAAGAACTGTTTCGTTGACCTTGACCCATCCCGGTCTTGTGCGGCCGGAAAGAAAGTCTTTGATCCACCTGCGGTTGATGGTTGAAGAAACATGGCTTTTACCGCTGTAGGCCACTAAAAGACGCTTTGAGAGTTCCTTTTGGCCCTGCCGGTCCAATAGCGGGGTCCTTTCAAAGGGGGTGGTCCTTTGTCCGTAAAGCCATTTCCATTGATTTACCCCGCCATAAACAGCAGCGGCCTGGTCTTGAATACCGCAATTTCCGCCGGAAACAGCGTCTTCCAAATGATATGAGAGATAAAGAATTTCCTTTGCGCGAAGTCTTTTTTTGCCGAGTCCGGCAGATGCCTTGGCAAGTGCCTTGACAAGGGCCACCAGGGCCGTACTGGATCCGCCCAGGGCCGACTTCACTGGAGACCGGGATCTGATACGGACCTCAACGCCATGAAAACCAAAATACGAGACAGCGGCAAAAAAGAGGCCGAACCGGGAATTAAAAGGGAGTTTGTCCTTGTAAAATGTTTCACCTTCGGGGAAACCAAGCGAGGATATCTTTACCCAGTCGTCTTTATAAGGGAAAAGGGTCGCAGAGGTCCTCAGGTTCAAGGCCATGTTAACCGTTACAGGCCCTATGCCCTCCATAGGGAGGGCCATGGCCTTGATGTCCCATGTGCCCCCGCAATCAATACGACAGGGCGCGGATGCCTCCACAGATTGTTCGGCAAGAAGGTTTTGAAGGGATTTATACATGTCTCTTATTCCAGCACGGAAAATCTGGCCCTTTGGGCCATGTCAGAAATAGATTGCTCTGCCTTAAAGTTATGTATCAAAAAATACAAGTCCCAAGCACCAAATAACAAACAAAACTCAATTTCCAATATTCAATGACCAAAACCTTCCAGGACAAGACATTGTTTG
>DAOUXC010000221.1 GCA_030666795.1 Desulfobacteraceae bacterium | reverse complement strand
CTAAATGGTAATTGATCATCGGATTGTCCGGATCCCGCTCCAGGCCGTCCTGAAATTCGGCAATCGCGTTCAGATAACTGCCTTTCAAATAATATATCCAGCCTAGGGTATCCATCACGGCGGCACTCTTAGGCATTTTTTTCTTGGCCATCTGGGCAAAACCCAGGGCCTCGTCAATGTTCCCTCCGCTTTCAGCCAGCTTCCAGGCCAGGTTGTTTGCGGCAGGCGCAAAATCTTTCTTTACCTTTAAGGCCTTCCTGTAATATGTCTCAGCCTTTTGTCCGTCCCCCTTCTGTTCATAGATCGCACCCAAAGCCATGTATCCCGCCAGGTATTTCGGTTGTTTCTTCAAAATGGTCTCGTATTGGGAAACGGCCTCATCAATCTTCTTTTCTTGCACATAGATCTTGGCCAGGGCCACATAAGAGGCCATGATATCGGGATTTATCTCAATGGCCTTTTCAAAATGGGCCCGGGCCTTTTTCAGGTTCCCTTCAGCCAATGAGACGCTCCCTTCCAAATGTTCAATCAGCGCCAGGTTAGAGGGATTGTCCATGGTTTTCTCTTTCATGTCCTCACAGATTTGAATGGCCTCTTTATATTTTTTGTCCCGAACATATAGGCCCACAAGCAATGAGAGCGCATCGGTCTGTTGAGGATTTAACTGGAGTGCCTTCTTAAGGCTTTTCTGTGCCTCATTCTGGCGTTTTGTGAGGTTATAGAGAAGACCGAGCCGGACATACCCGGGCGCATAATCAGGGACCTGTTCGACCATCTTTTTAAAGATAGCTTCAGCACCCGCAAAATCCTGTTCTAAAAACTTCAGGTTTCCCTGGAGCATCAGTCCTTTGAGATGTTTGGGAGACTGTCTCAGCGCGTGGTCTATCTGCTGACGGGCCAAATCCCGGTTCCTTTCGCGAAGGTAGAATTCCGCTAATAACAACCTCGCATCTAACATTTTCGGATTCAGTTCCACGGCCTTTAGAAGATCCTGTTCCGCTAATTTGTTTTTTCCTGTACCAATCAAGCACAGGGCCTTGAAATAATAGGCCATGGCATTGCTCGGTCTATCCCTGATAACAAGGTTGAATCTATCCAGGGCATTGGCAAAATCCCTTTTAACCAGATAGAGCCTTCCTTTTAAATAATTCGCCCCAACATGCCCCTTGTCTTTCTCCAATACTTTATCGATAGTTGTTTCAGCCTCCTTTATCTTTTTAAAATCAAAATGGAGTTGTGCCATGCTCACAAGGATGTTCAGATCATCCTTTTTAAGGTCTGACGCCCTCCTTATGGCGTCCAATGCCTTTTCATAGGATTTTCTCCTGGCATAATATAACCCCATATTCATTAAAGGAGCCACGTCCTCGTCGGGCGCGGAATCCACTGCTTTCAAATAGGTCTTTTCAGCCTGTTCCCATTTCCCCCGGCTTTCGTAAAAACGCCCAAGCACATAAAGGTTCTGGTACTTTGAACCGGATGCCTGGATCATTTTGTTAAGTTCCGATTCGGCCTTGTCCCACTGCCCCTTGGCGCCGTATATGCGAGCCAGTTCTATATAGGCGACGCGTGCTTTAGGATCCAGCGATATGACTTTCAGATAAGCCTTTTCAGCCTGCTCCATATTCTTCTTTAAAAGAAATAGACGGCCTAAGGAAAGGTGAGTCTTGAAACGGTTGGGATTTAAGGAGACAACCTTTTTGAGGGTCTTTATGGCTGAGTCCAGGTCCTTCTCCTGAACCTGGACACCGGAAAGAAGGTTTAAGGCCTCTATGTCGTCGGGTGATTTTTCTAAAATCAACTCGGCCTTTTTTCTCGCATCTTCGGTTTTTCTGGCTAAGAGAAAGATCTGCCCCATTTTCAACTGGGCCTTCAGGTTTTCCGGGTTGGCGGAAACCGCTCGGGAAAACGACTGAAATGCCTCTTTTCCCTGTTTGAGTTTCAGATATGTCTCGCCCAATTCATAATAGGCCGCGTCATTCTTCGGTTCCAGTTGAACCACGTTCTTGAACTCAATCACGGCCTTTTTAAATTCACTTTTTTCAATATACTCTCTTGCCCTTTCCAAATGTTTGGCCTTTTTTTCTTCCTTGCTGGAGCACCCCGCGCACATAACCAGCAGGAACAGGACAAGCGTTATCCTCAGACAATAAATTCTCCATTTATTCCGTTTCATTTTACCTATTCTCTCCTGTCTGATAGATCAAAACTCATTACAAATGACCAAAAAAACTAAATTAATAAAACAACATACAACTTAACCCAAATGATGTCAAATCGTTTCTATCTATCGCATTCCCAATATCCACTGAATATCGAACGGCTGGTCTGAAAATAAAAAAGGGTACCCGAAGGATACCCTTTTTATTTTCAATTTGCCCTTGTTGTGCCAAAGATCACGGATCGCTGGCGAAAATAAATCCCGTGCGAATACTATTAGCCTATTTTGGACAGTAACTCAGTGGACACCTCTTTGACGCCCGGCCTCCCATCCAATTCTACTATCTTTGGAGTGCCGCCGGATTTCGCGGAGAGATCCCTATAGAAATTACAGCCCGCCATGGTACCGGTCTCAGTATCGTAATAGATATTGTGGCGCTGATCAATGGCGCCCTCGTCCTGGTCGTCCGACCGGGTCTTGAGTTCCCCGCCGCAGACCCTGCACTTGTCTCCATCCGGTTTGATGGCGTCAATATAGATATTGTTAGGGTGGTTGTTGTCATTTACACACAAACGCCGGCCCATGATGCGGTTCTTGGCGATCTGCCTGTCAAGAACCATGTCAATCACGATATCTAAGGTTATGCCCTCCGCCTTCAGGGCCTTGTCCAATTCCTGGGCCTGGGTAAGGTTACGGGGGAACCCGTCCAACAGCCACCCGTCTTTACAGTCATCTTCCTTGAGACGGTCAAGGATCATGGGAATGGTAATGCTGTCCGGCACCAACTCACCCCGGTCTATGTAACCTTTGGCCTCCTTGCCTAAGTCCGTGCCGCGCGAGATATTGTCCCTGAAGATAACGCCGGTTTCAATGTGGGGGATACCAAACTTGTCCTTCACTATAGCACCCTGGGTTCCTTTGCCACTTCCGTTTGGGCCGAAAAACAGTATTTTCATATTTCTTTCTCCTTTTAATTAAGTTTTTAGTGATGGTTTAAAAATAGCCTCCCCAGAGGAATAACCTTCGCATTCCACAGGGCGCCGGTAGCGGGATCTACGCTTCGCGTCCACAGGCAAAAGGCGCAAAACACACAAAAGGTAAAACTTTAAAATTGTAGTATCAAATAATTATATCCCTTAGAAACATGGGTTTGAACTTTTTGAGAGATCTTCAATTTTTTGCGAAAATATTTTAAAAATCAGGCCGTGTCAAGGTATTAACCCTAACGTTGGAAAAGTCGAGGGTGCTGCAGATCCGCGGCGGCAAGTGTGAAGCCGTAGTACTCTACTGCGAACCCTTGACAACAAAGGAGATGCGGCGCCCTCGGCTTTCCCGAAGGGTAAACAACACGGCGATTTTTAGAGCCTTGCTCGAACTCATAAATGTGATGTCCTTAAATGCCTGTGAAAACGTGCGGAAGCCTTTAAGTATAAGAGTTTTTAATCTCTCAGGGTTTAATTCCCCGCCCCTTGGGGCGTTCAATGTTCTTGGGATACCCCGTTGCTCTGCGGCGGGGTAGTTCATTAATATTAAGCCGTGTTGTTTATGCAGCGTTAGGGTAAACCTTATCCAAGAATACAGACATCAAATCATGTCCTTTTTCAAAAAAAAGCCCGGACTGAATGGCTGATGCCTCTGTGAAACCGGGGCCTTCACACACGGATTCAAGTTCCCTTTTACCGGCCCAGGCAAATGGTGCAGGCTCGCTTGTATGGGTCTTTTTGCAAATAGGGGTATAATGATCACTTGCGACCATGATCCGATAGTCCCCAAAACGTTCCAGGCCATTTAAAACGGGACCAACCACCTTCTCATCAAATGCCTCGATTGCCTGTATCTTTTCTTCAGTGTTCCCGTTATGGCCGGCTTCATCAGGGGCTTCCACATGAACAAATAAGAAATCGAGACGTCCAAGCCCTGTGAGGGCCTTTTCGGCCTTTCCAAGATAGTTGGTGTCCAGATAGCCGGTCGCACCCTTCACATGAATCGGTTCAAAACCCGCATAAACACCAATGCCCTTCAGCAGGTCCACTGCCGAAATAACTCCTCCCGCCAGACCGAATTTTTCAGTAAACAAGGGGATTTCAGGCGCTCTGCCCTGGCCCCACAGCCAGATGGAGTTGGCCGGTTTCAAACCCTTTCTGATTCTCTCCACGTTCACCGGATGGTCTTTTAAGATTTTCCACGATAGGCGAATAAACCCCGGAATAGGGTCCTCTCCCGCATGGTTCAGGTATGTGGCCATGTTCTGATCCAAAACGTCGTGGGGCGGGATGGTTTCAATTTTCACCGGCCCTTTATCCCACACGAAAAGGTGTCGATAGGCAAGACCCGGATAGATACTAACGCCCGGTATCGGCATTTCTTTTTTCAAGCTCTCAACAATCGGTCTTGACTCTTTTGTCGTGATATCCCCTGAACTGTGGCTCTCCATCACGATTTCTTCACTCGATCTATGCTCGAGGGTAACCAGATTCATTCGATAGGCCGCATCAGTGGTCTTCAGGTTTACACCCATGCTGGCCGCTTCAAATGGAGAACGTCCGGTGTGACAGGACACAGGGTCGTAGCCCAGAAGTGACAGGTTGGCAACATCACTGCCCGGTTCCATGCCTTCAGGAATCGTTTTCACGCATCCGATCCGGCATGCCGCAATCCTGTCCATATTAGGGGTGCGGGCGACCTCAAGGGGCGTCTTCCCACCCAGTTCGGGGATGGCATAGTCGGCCATCCCGTCGCCTACCAGAAGGATATATTTTATCTTGCCTCTTTCCATAATAAACCAGTACCTGCCAAAGTAGGCAGATTTGTGTCACGACATACCTGACTTTGTTTTTTCATCACGCCCGCTCACTTCGTTCGCTCGAGCTCGCAGAGGGCGCGGAGAAAAGCGACGGCATGGATGCACGCTCAAAATCCCCGCAAAGCGGGAATTCCAGTGATTTGCATTGGGATAAGTGGGGATCATAAAATGAATGAAATAAGCTCGCTTTTTTCATTCATTTGAGCCACCCCACATACATTTTGAGCGTGCATTCGTTCCTTCTTCTTGTATTGTTCTTCTCCGTGTCCTCCCTCCGGGGCGTAGGCCCTACGGGCCGGAGGCTGTGTCTCAAGCGAAGCCCCGCCATAACGGGACAGGCTGGGCGTGAGAAATTTTTTAATCAAACTTCTGACCTCTGTCATCTGTCTTCTGTTTTCTGTCTTCTATCTCCTATTTCCTCCTTCCCGTCATCCGCTCTCCACCCGTATCATAATAGTCTTGCCGGTCAGGATTTTCAGGCCCTTCATCAGGGAAAGGGCCTTTTGCACATTGCTCTCGAGTGCCTCATGGGTCAGCATGACGATCGGCACGGACCCGTTTACCTCGCGCCCTTTCTGAATCACAGAAGAAATGCTGATATGGTGGTCGCCCAGGACCCCTGATATTTTTGAAAGAACGCCCGGGCTGTCTAAGGCTGAAAACCTGCAATAATAGGCGCTGGTCAATTCTTCCATTGGCTGAATCAGGATTTCCTTATCGGGTGAACGCACGTGCGCGAGGGGAGGCATGAAGCCTTTCAGACCCAACCTGGTCTGCCTTGCCAGTTCCATAATATCCGACACAACGGCACTTCCGGTGGGCCTTTTTCCGGCGCCTAATCCATAATAAAGATTCGGACCCACAAAATCACCCTCAAGATAGATGGCATTGTATGCCTCATTCACGTTGGCTAAGATGTGATCTTTTGGAATCATTGCCGGATGAACCCTCGCTTCCAAATATCCCCCCAGGTTCCTCGCAATAGCCAGCAACTTGACTCTATAACCGAATTCTCCCGCAAAACGGATGTCATCCGGGGTTAAGTCGGTAATACCCTCTTTGTAAATCTCATTGAAAGAAACCGGGGACCCAAAGGCAATGGATATCAGTATGGCTAGTTTATGTGCAGCATCGGTTCCGTCCACGTCCAGGGTGGGTGGGTCCTCGGCAAAGCCTAAGCCTACCGCGTCCTGAACCACCTTTACGTATGGTAAACCCTCCTTAGTCATTTTGGTCAGAATGTAGTTGGAGGTTCCGTTCAAAATGCCTATCATAGTCTGAATCCGGTTGGCTGCGAGGCCCCGTCTTAAGGCATTAATGATGGGGATACCGCCACCCACGCTCGCCTCAAAGCCCAGGCTGGTCCCGTAACGCTCTGATGCCTCGAAAATTTCACTGCCGTATTCCGCAAGAAGGGCCTT
>DAOUXC010000290.1 GCA_030666795.1 Desulfobacteraceae bacterium | reverse complement strand
GTAACCCTTTGAAATGACCAGGCCGTGAGACCCGGAATCGAGGAAAAGACTTCATAACCCGGTCATAGGGTATAGCTACTGTTACTATCCTAATAATATGACCAGAAAAAAACATGATTTCAATCTGTTACTCAATTTTATATTGAAACTTGGCCCACATATTCTAATGAGGAGCCTCATTTTTATTGATAAACGGAGCGAAGCGACATCCACATTCGATGTTCGATGTTGAGCGTTCGATGTTCGACGTTCATCTTTTTCCTGCTTAATTAAAACCCCCTCTGGGGATAAACAAAGGCAGGTCCTCTGGCCAGGATTTTTACTTAAAAAAGCGACCGATATCCGACAGTTCATGGCTTACGGGAATCTCCGGCAGGCTGTCCAGGAAAAACCTGCCATACCGGCTGGTCACGATTCTGGTATCCAGCACGGACAAGATGCCCCTGTCGGAATTTTTTCTTATCAATCTCCCCAGACCCTGCTTCAGGGATATAATCGCCGAAGGGACCTGGTAATCCATGAAAGGATTTCCGCCCATGTCGCGTATGGCATCGATCCTGGCGGCAACCAGGGGTTCACCCGGGGAGTCAAAAGGGAGCTTGTCTATGATCAGACAGCTCAAGGACTCGCCCGGCACATCCACGCCCTGCCAGAAAGAGCCCGTGGCCAAAAGCACCGAGTGGATATCCCTCCGGAATTCTTCTAAAAGGAGAGAGCGGGGCGCATCACCTTGCCTGTGAATAGTATAAGGTGTCCTGCCTTCTAATATTTGATGGACAGCGTTCAGGTTGTGGTAACTGGTAAACAGCACTAAGGCCCGGCCTTGAGTCATTTGAAGGATTTCCCCCACCCTTCCCGCTACTTTCAAGGCGAAATCAGGCGCATTGGGTGGCGGCAGGTCCCTCGGAATGTACATGAGCGTCTGGGTTTTGAAGTCGAAATGGGAAGGGTACATTCCCTCTAAGGCGTCTGAAAGGCCCAAGCGCGAGCGGATGTAATCAAAGGTCCTGTTTGTGGAAAGGGTGGCAGAGGTAAACACGACACTCTGTACTTTTTCATAAAGGAGTTCGTTCATTCTCCCGGAGATATCAAGGGGGGACGCGTGGAGCATAAGGCTCCTTTTTCGCTTTTCATACCAGTTGAGCCATTTTGAATCTCTCTTTTTCAGGATTTGATCCAGGAGATCCTGTAAGTCCCTTGCGCGCACAGGCATTGCCTCCAATGCGGCATTATCCGATTCCCCGAAACGCGCCTTTTCATAAATATATTTGAGCCCCTGCCGGATCTCCCGGGCCGGGCCCTTATTCATTATCGAGAGCGTTTCATTGTCCAGCCTGTCCTTGTCCTTTCTGTCATTAAAGAGAATCCTCAGTCTTTCAGTCCCGGTCCGTATGGTATTCAAATGTTTTTTGAGCTTTTTTTTGTCTATGTACTTAGAATCCTTTGTCTCTTTTTCCAGATCATTTACCAGCTCCATCAGTTGGTTGGTACTCAGGGTTTCTCCCAAAAAAGAGGTGGCCACTTCCTCTACACTGTGGGCTTCGTCAAACACGGCCACCTGGAAGCGGGGGATAATTTCGCCGAACCCGCCTCTTTTCACTTTCATATCGGCAAAAAAGAGGTGATGGTTCACGATGATTATTTTGGATCTGGCAGCCTTGCTGCGAAGCCTGCCCAAAAAACATTCGTCCAAAAATCTGCAGTCTGCGCCAATGCACTGGTCTGATGTGGCGGAGAGCGCGTCCCAGAGCGTGTCATTATCCGCCAACCAGGAAATTTCGGCGCGATCCGCAAATTCTGTCTTTCCAAGCCATGCCTCCATTTTTTGCCTGGTTTTTTCAATGCCTGTTTCCAGAAGCGAAGGCTGGGAGAAATATTGGTGGTATCTGTGAAGACATAGATAATTTTTCCTTCCCTTCATTATCATGGCATCAATTTTAAGACCGGTCGCCTTTTCAAGGAGAGGGATGTCCTTAAAAAAAACCTGTTCCTGAAGATTTTTAGTCCCGGTGGCGATGACCCCCTTTTTTTTGCTCAAAATAAGTGGCACAAGATATCCAAAGGTCTTTCCGGTGCCTGTGCCCGCCTCAACGATAGCCGGGGTGTCTTGTTGAAGGGAATCCTGAATGAGGAGGGCCATCCGCATTTGAGAATTCCTGAACTCAAAGCCCTCAATAGATCTGGTCAGCAATCCGTCCGGTCCTAAGATTTCTTCAATAGTAAGAGAGATGTGGGGCATGGGATAAATTATTTAAGCCTGGATTTTCTGGTGCAGTTCTCTGAGACGCTGGCTCAGGACCTTACAGATACGAAGGGCAATCTGGGGGTATTCCCTTACGATTTCCGCGAATTCCCGCTTGTGGAGGACTAAGAGGTTTGCCTGTTCGGATGTGCGGATCGAGGCGGACCGGACATCACCTTCAAACAGGGCCATCTCGCCAAAGTAATCCCCGACCCCGATTCGGTCCAGTTCGATTTCACGTCCCGTTCCCTGACCCTTAATGACCGACACCTCACCTTTTGTAATCAGATACATGGTCTCTCCTGGTTCACCTTCTTTGATAACCATCTCACCTTCGGGGTAAACCACTTCTTCCGTAACCGATGCTACAGCAGCCAACTCGCTTACGGAAAGGCCTTCAAATATGTGTATTCCTTTCAAGTGTATTATCTTGTCCGGGATAGAGATTTCTGTTGCCATAAGTGCCTCCCTTCCGGCGGTATCTTCGTTTTCCAGGGTGATAAAGCATTGGGCCATCCAACGGATATAGTCATTTTCAGAGTCTAAAAGAGGTTCGACGATTTCTCGATCAATGCCTTCGCTGCCCTCCCTGACTGCAAGATGAAGGGTAAGAAGGACGGTCACCCAGTCCTTTCTGGAAAGGAGATGGGCGAACACGTCATCTGTATTGGAATCGAAATCGGGCAAATGAAAATTTTTTCTGCCGATTGACAGGCGCTCGGATGCCGGTCGATCTTCCAGAAGCGGTATAAGTATGTTAGCCAAAGAAGGATCCATCATATCCTCCAATGCCTCCATACTGTTTGATCGCTGACGGTCATCTGCCGAGGATATGCCCCTCCAGATGGTTTTCGTTTTTCCTGAACGATCCTCTGTAGCCAGGACCCTGAGCACGTTCTCCATCTGAAAGAACCTTTTCTGGTCTAAATGATCCACGAGCAGGTCCCTTTCACGACTCTCGGGAATATTACGTAGGCCCTCTACTTCTACCATATACGTGTAACCCTTCTCAATCTGGGAACGGGCAAATCTAAAAAGGTCCAAATCCTTTATGTTCAAGGATTCCAAAATCTCGAATATGCCCTCTCTGACTTTTCGTCTTGGTATGGCGAGCGATTCCACCAGGACCTGGGCATTATTATAAGAAGCAGTATGAATCTTTTCTTTTGCAAGGACGTTGACCTGCTCTGAGGGATCATCCATCAGCGCGATGACCCTCCTTAAAGAGTCATCGTCATGAATATCAATCGCTTCCAAGGCTGAAGAACGGACTCGTTCCAGGGGGTGAATGAGGTAGGAAAGGACCGAAGCATTTATATCTTCGGCCCCGAGGTTGTAAAGCCCCTGAAATATAAACGGCAGGACCGAGCTGTCCCCTTCCCGATCCAACATCTCCTTTAGCCCGGAAACATATGAGCTATCTTTTGACTCACCGGCAGCTATGATACCTGCTTTGCGTTCCTGCGCAATGGAAGATTTAAGCCATACAGCAATGATTTTTTTACATTTTTGGGGCGACTGCCGGTAAAGACCGGCCAACGCATATGCCTTTACCTGTGGGTGTTGACTGGTTTTAAAGACATTCAGGATCAAATCAGATGTGAGCCGGGCTGGAAGCCGGTTGGCCGCTTTGACAATGGCCGTCATAAGCTCAGGCTTTTCAGGGTCTGATAATTCCCTGAACACCTGAATGGCGGTCTGGCCCGCCTCGGCAGAAAGCAGAGAAAGCAAATCGATTCTGGTCCTGTCGTCCTGTCCCTTTAAAGCAGAAAGAACATGGGCATCGAGATCTTCCATGCCCAATGATTTCAGCAGGCGGGCATACCACAGGCAGTCCTTCCCACGTGCGGATAAAAAGGCTTGAACGAGCTGGGACTTGACCTTTTTGTCCGTAAACACCTGACCCACATCATTCTTTTCCATGGTCTTCAGGTCCAGCATATCCTTGGATATGAGGCCCAGTAGGATTTTTGAGTAACCCTTTTTGAGAAAAAATGTCGTAGTAATCCATCCTCCTACAAACAGACACGCCGCAACAGAGAGATATCTTGGATGTACAAGATTTTCGGAAATCATGATAAGGCCAGAGCCAATGAGTATCCCGAGCCGAACCACGGTGCCCCTTAAGAAAGGCCTGACAACGGCGCGGTAAGTTGCCGGCACAAGGCCGACAAGCACGGCCCTGGCGGGATTGTTAATGGTGGTCCTCAGGACATTGGTGGATATTCTTGCATACATGGCCGAAAAAATATCAAACCGCAACAAAAAGGAAACGAACGCGATCATATAATTTATGGGATGAAACATCAGGGCTACAGGCAGTCCCCATCGGCCATATATCCTCCCCACAAACAGGAGAATAATCAGACTGACAACATTCAGCACGCCCCGGAAATAACCGAAGAATTTGATCATGCCCCCTTCGGTGGCAAATGTCTGGTCAATGGCAAAGTTGAACTGATAGTTCATGATGGGGATGACCACGTTAGGCAGGAGGGTTAACAAAATGAGTATCCTCACGAGACCGGACTCCCTGATCATGGGCCAGACCTTCTTAAATTCCGCCATGACAGAAGGTCGAGATTTTTTATCTTTGGCCCTCTTGCCGGATAGGAGCAGGGTGGGAAAGAGTGTTCCCATACG
>DAOUXC010000278.1 GCA_030666795.1 Desulfobacteraceae bacterium | reverse complement strand
GGTCTTAAACCTATGCATTTACGAGGCGTAGTAGCGTATCAATCCTTCCTGGGCAACCGAGGCAACCAGCTTCCCATCCAGAGTGTAAAACCTGCCGAAATTCAAGCCCCTGGCACCTGAGGCGTTAGGGCTGTGCATGACATAAAGCAGCCAGTCGTCCATGCGGAAGTCCCGGTGAAACCAGATGGCGTGGTCCAAACTTGCCATCTGCATGTTCTGCTCCCAGAAGCTGTGGCCATGCGGATAAAGTGATGTGCTCACAAGGTGAAAATCCGATGCGTAGGCCAGCAGGTATTGATGAACGGCCGGGTCTTCCGGCATCCGGCTGATGGCTTTGAACCAGTTGCACTTGACAGGCTTCTTTTTCTCAGGTGCAAAGGGGTTGATAGGATTGACCGGTCTTAGCTCGATGGGTTTTTCACAGAGAATTCTATCCCGCACCCGCGTCCGTTCTTCTGTTAGGTTCCGGTTCACTCGGGCTTGCAGGGTTCAGGAACAAGCGTAAAAGGCAAAAATAAATGAAATCAAGAAGGGCCTCGGATAGGCGCAGCGATAAGGATAGAAGGCGCCATGATGCTAAAATACTGGCACCGGATCGTCGAAGCGGAACAGACAGAGGAATGGTAAGGGGAGCCGGTAGCACTGACTGAATGCAAGAACACCATAACACAGTTTGTTAAAAATATAGTGGGTCTGACAATGAAAAAGCACCTCGGATGTTCCCTCTTTTCTGCAATCTGAGGAAAAAAAGAGAGAAAAAGTCTCTGAGTAAGCTCCGAAAAAAAAGGGCTTTCTAAGCTATGAATTTCATCAAAACCTGATCACTCTCCACTGTCTGTCCGGCTGTAACGAACACGGATTCCACCCGGCCATCGCGCGGTGAGGCGATGCTGCTCTGCATCTTCATGGATTCTATCATAAACATTTCCTGGCCTTTATGCACATCGTCCCCTTTTCCGACGGTCACTTCAATAACCAATCCCGGCATGGGGCATCTGAGTTCGTTTTCTTCCCTTTCGGTGAGGTCCCTTAACATGTATTTGGACAGTCGCCATTCGAGAGGTGAGTATATCTCCAGGAGACGAACGACTCCACAGAAGAACACCCGGATATGATTTTCGTCGTAACTGAGGCGGAACATGTGGGAGGTTTCATCAATCAAGAGCTTCAATCGGCGGCGATAGAACTCGAATTCAGGTGTGACAACATGGTATGTTTTTCCCTCTACCTTAATGCTCCAGTTGCGATTTTCCGAATCTCCATCAAGAAGGACGGAAAACACTTCTTCGCCGATCTTTACCATATAACGCGGCATCTCCCTCAGACCGGACGTCCTTCCCACGATGGCAGACATGGGTGCCAGAGATTGTCGGACCAGGTCCTGGCGATTGTGGTAGACCAGTACCGCCGCAATCATCATATGATCCACTTTTTCTTGATCCGGGGATATCCTGGCCAGGCCGTCCTGGAAGTGCTCGGAGATAAAATCCGTGGAAAGTTTTCCCCCGGAAAAGGCGGGGTGGTCGACCACGGCATTTACAAAATCTATATTGGTAATCAGCCCCTCAATATGATACCCGTTAAGCGCCCTGACCAGTTTTTTTATGGCCTCATCCCTGTCCCTGCCAACGGCGATCACTTTGGAAAGCATTGAATCATAATGCACGGTGACCACGCTGCCCGCGGCAATGCCGTCATCAACCCTGATACCCTTTCCCCTTGGTGCCGCATATCGGGAGACGATCCCTGTGGTCGGAAAGAAATCCCTGGTTGGGTTTTCGGCACAGATTCGGGCCTCTACGGCCCATCCCTTGAACGACACATCTTCCTGTTCAAGAGGCAGGGGCTCTCCTGCCGATATCCTCAGTTGCAGTTCCACAAGATCGAGTCCCGTGACCATTTCTGTTACCGGGTGCTCAACCTGGAGTCTGGTGTTCATTTCCAGAAAATAAAAGTTCTCGGAACGGTCCAGAATAAATTCCACGGTCCCGGCGTTGACATATCCGGCTTCACGGGCCAGGTCACAGGCCAGACCGCCCATCCTTGACCTGAGGGAAGGATCGAGGGCCAGCGACGGGGATTCTTCAATCACCTTTTGATAACGCCTCTGTATGGAGCATTCCCTTTCCCCCAAGTGAATGATATTCCCCTGATTGTCGCCCAGGATCTGGAATTCAATATGACGCGGGTTGGTGATGTACTGCTCCAGGAACAGCCTGTCGTCGGAAAAGCCCTTAACGGCCTCCTCCTGACAGGCCCTGAAGGCGGGCGTGAGATCCTCTTCTTTATGGACGATCCGCATGCCACGCCCTCCCCCGCCTGCCGCAGGCTTGAGGAGCAATGGAAAGGTCATTTCCGCAGCAGCGCGCAGGGCGTCATCGGGTTGGGAGAAGGGTTCCGGGCACGCAGGAACGACAGGCACGCCCACACGTTCTGCCAGTTCTTTTGAGGCCATCTTGTCCCCCAAAAGTTCTATGGCTTCGGGGCCGGGGCCTATGAAGACGAGTCCGGCCTCCGTGGTCATGCGTGCAAACACGGGATTCTCTGATAGGAATCCATATCCCGGATGCACCGCCTGGCATTTATGGGCCAGGGCAATCCCAATGATTTTCTCTTTGACAAGATAGGAGTCTGAGGCGGGCGCGGGTCCAATTAACGCAGCCTCATCGGCCTGTTCCACAAAAGGCAGACGTGAGTCCGCCTCGGAATAAATCACCACAGTCCGGACCCCCATTTTTTTACAGGTACTGATGATACGAACCGCGATTTCACCTCTATTGGCAATCAGAATTTTTTCAAACACCGTCACACCTCACAATGGAATGTTCCCATGCTTTTTTCGGGGCTTTTCCGCCTCTTTGCCCTCCAGGACCTGGAGACCCCGGATGAGCCTGCTGCGGGTTTCACTGGGAAAAACCACATCGTCAATATAACCCCGCTTTGCAGCCAGGAAGGGATTGAGGAAAGTACGGCGGTACTCGGACTCCTTTTCCACCAGCGTACGATCAGGGTCATCCGACCCCTGAATCTCTCTACGGTAGATGATCTCTGCCGCACCCCTGGGCCCCAATACGGCGATTTCAGCCGTAGGCCATGCATAGTTTATGTCCGCACCGATATGCTTTGCATTCATAACCAGGTAGGCGCCACCATAGGCCTTACGGACCACAACGGTGATACGTGGTACGGTGGCTTCAATAAAGGCAAACAACAATTTGGCTCCATGCCGAATGATTCCCCCGTGCTCCTGTTCGGGACCAGGCATGAATCCGGGCACATCAACCAGACATATGAGGGGGATATTGAAATTGTCGCAAAATCTGACGAACCTGGCCCCCTTTACCGAGGCGTCACTATCGAGTACACCTGCCAGGACAGCGGGCTGATTGGCGATGAGCCCGATAGTTTGACCTCCCAAGCGGCCGAATCCGACAATGAGGTTGCGGGCAAATGCTTCGTGGACTTCGAGGAACTCCGCACCGTCCAGGATACTTCGGATCAGCACCTTCATGTCATAAGGCTGGTTGGGGTCTGCAGGTACCAGGTAGTCGAGGGTTGGATCAGTGCGGTCAGGCGGATCCCTCAGGTCTAAAAAAGGCGGCTTGTGTCGGTTGTTGGAGGGGAGGTAGTTTATCAGTCGCCGAACCTCCCTGAGACACAGGATATCATTGGGCAAAACGAAGTGGGCCACCCCGCTTTTGCGACTGTGAATGCCGGCACCCCCCAGTTCTTCAGCGTTGATATCTTGATGAATAACGGTCTTTACCACTTGCGGCCCTGTGACAAACATATAGGAGGAATGCTCTACCATAAAGGTGAAATCGGTCATCGAAGGACTATAGACGGCACCACCCGCACAGGGACCCATGATGCAGGAAATCTGGGGAATGACGCCACTTGCTCTCACGTTACGATTGAATATTTCACCGTAGGCGGCGAGGGCATCCACACCCTCCTGGATACGGGCACCGCCCGAATCATTAATACCTATATATGGAGCCCCTGTCCTTACGGCATGATCCATGACTTTACTGATTTTTTCGGAATGGGCCTCCCCCAGGGAACCCCCTATGATGGTGAAGTCCTGGCTGGAGACAAAAACTTCCCTGCCGTCGATCGTCCCATGCCCGGTCACGACGCCGTCGCTCAAGTACTCCTGCCCGCTTCCGAGGTGGCCACCCCTGCCGGTCTTCAGCATGTCAAACTCTTCAAATGAACCTTCATCCAGCAGGAGGGCGATCCTTTCCCTTGCCGTTAGTTTCCCCCTGATGTGTTGTCCTTTTATTTGCTTAAGGCCGCCTCCCTTTCGCGCCTCGTCCCGCATCTTCTGAAGGACGTCCAGATTGAAGTGAAAACTTCCTGTTCCGGTCTTTTGGTCAAGATTATCGACTCCGATTTCTTCAACGCCTTTATCTGATTTTTTGCTTTCCATAGTTTCTCCACGTGATAACTCTATAAAATTTATCTACCGGTTAACGTGGAACGGCAGTAAAAGGTAAAAGTAAAAGTATAAAAGGGTTGGTTCCAAAACAACTCATGAAAATTCATTTGACACTTGAAATTGTTGAGACTGCTTAATTTGCAGTATCTTTCATTCAGCCCAAAATATCATCATTTTTATCACCCACCAGCGATGTCTTGCCGGGACATCAGGATATCAATTAGTTTAGAAATCCTTGTTATGTCTGAAATAATTTCAAAGAACAGGCATGCCCAAACCTGTGGGATTTTGCCGATATCTGAAGTTAAGTGCCTCCCCGCTGAGAAGATACTGATTCAGGAGGTGAACTCGATTTTCCCGGTTTTAATCCACCTCCTCACAGTAATCTCAGCCACCTCAAGGTATTCTCTGCGGACTCTTTTAGACGGCATAGGTGTCAGGCCTACTCGTTTCACATATTACAACATTCATGAAATATTTTGGAACAAATCGAAACCTGGCCTAAATCTCTGAAATGCTGTTTGTTCTTTTCAATTGTGCAGGTCTTAAACCTATGCATTTACGAGGCGTAGTAGCGTATCAATCCTTCCTGGGCAACCGAGGCAACCAGCTTCCCATCCCGTGTGTAAACCCTGCCGAAATTCAAGCCCCTGGCACCTGAGGCGTTAGGGCTGTGCATGACATAAAGCAGCCAGTCGTCCATGCGGAAGTCCCGGTGAAACCAGAT
>DAOUXC010000286.1 GCA_030666795.1 Desulfobacteraceae bacterium | reverse complement strand
TCGCCTTCTTTTATTGTGATGTCGCCTTCGTCATCTACAAATTCGTCTATTGGAATATAGCCTTCTGATTTACCGCCTATATCAATGAAAACCCACTCTTTTGATACCTTGATGACCACGGCTTCAACCTTTTCACCGGGGTTGAGGTAAACGGGCTTGACATCAGTCTGGTTTAATAATTCTTCGAAACTTTCTTCTGATTCGGTTTCCATATCAGAAATTTGTTTATCTTTTTCCATAATTATTCCTCATTTACTTTCTATTTGTCCTAACCTTTGAAGCATGCCATATTCCTCTGAGTGCGCGTTCAGTGTTTGGATAGACAGCTACCCCCTCGGCCTGAAAAAGGCCGCGCATCTCCCTTGACACGGTTTCGACTGCAACGTCTTCGGGCATATATGCCCGGTTATCAAGGACCATGATGACCTCTTTCCCTGTTTCCTTTTTAAGCCCTGCAAGCGTTTTGACAAGGCCCTTGAGATAGCTTCCGACTGGAGGTGGATCCATGCCGTTCATTCTGTAAAACGAAGGTAGCTCCACTTCCAGGGTCCGAAGGAGCATGATTATAATCAGCACGTCTACAGGCTCTCTGGTCAGGATCTCACGGGCCAGGGCCTGGACCGTTTCAACCGGCAGGGCCGGTGTGCCGGTATCCAGCGGATTGGCCATGCTGTTACCCGGTGTGGGGAAGAATTTTCGGAGTCTCTTTTGGGTTTTACCGCTGAATGTGGGTATTTCCAGGCCATAGCGGTGAGCCAGATCAGAACTGAAGACACCGATGGCCCCGCCCCCTCCGAGGAGTGCAATCTTTTGACACGGGGTCTTAAGATACTTGAGGGCCGCCAGGGTGTCCATCATTTCGTCAAGCCCCTGTACGGATGCGGCCCCGGCCTGGAAAAGGGCTCCGTCCCAGACCTTTGCCTCACCCCCCATTGACCCGGTGTGACTCAGGGCTGCCCGTCCCCCTAAAGGGGTCAATCCGCCTTTCCAGATGACGACCGGTTTTTCCGGGGTTATCTTTCTGACCAACTCCAGAAATCTACGCCCTTCCCCTATACCTTCAAGATAGGCCGCAATATACCCGGTTTCCGGATCGTCAGCCAAGTAGTCCAAAAGTTCCACGGCATCCAGGTCGCATCCATTGCCGAATGAGATTATCTTACTGACACCGAGGCCCAAAAATCGTGCTTCATATCCAAAATCGGTTGCTACCCCGCCACTCTGAGAGATCATTGCGAACGGACCCGGCTCTTTTGAAAAACCTGAACCGGGGAGCAGGGTGATTCCTCCCCGGGGGCAGTGAATGCCGAAGCAGTTGGGGCCCACTACCCTGAGTCCTTTGGCGGCGATTCGGGCAATTTCGGCCTCGAGGGCCGCGCCTTCGCGGTCGCCGGTTTCGGCAAACCCGGAAGAATGTATTTGTACACCTGCCAGACCTTTATTCAGGCATTCTGTCAATATCCCGGGCACGGCCTTGGCAGGGACCGAGATCGAGGCAAGGTCCACGGGTCCTTCCACCTCGCCCAGGCTCTTGTAGATTCTCAATCCTGCCATTTCACCGCCTTTTGAGGAAATGGGATAAAGACGTCCTTGATAGCCGTACCGAATCTGACTTAAGGCAATCAGTTGTCCGAATGAAACGACAGTTGTGGTCCCTCCGAAAAGGGCCAGGCCGCGCGGTTTGAACATGCTGTCAAGTTTTTGATGTTCTTGAGGTTTCATAAAATCACTCGATAGGGATGTTGTAACAAAATAAACGGATTCATGTTTATTCCAGCATTGCAACGCTTGCCCTCAGGACAGGGTCAATTCCGACAATTATCACAAACAATATAAGATTGCCAAGATCATATTGAGACCTTTGCAAAACGCCCTCTTTTGCCACCCGCCAACGGCGGGACGTCAGACTCACATTATAAAAATAACCCTTGCATTGCTGCAACAATGAAGAAATAATTCCCTTTAAATGCCTTGCCATTTATTACGGGGAGCATTTAATAGTTTGCATTTGAATAGGTTACTTGCAAAAAAAATCCCCCTCAATCCCCCTTTAAATAAAGGGGGAGGTTATAATTTCCCCTTTTTAAAAAGGACAGGTTAAGGCCACCTTTCTATAGGTTAAAAATTCCCCCCTTTTTTAAAGGGGGGCCAGGGGGGATTTTAGATTGTAAACTATATTATGCTCTGAGTCATAAAAGGGCTAAAGCGTTACACGTTGTCCTGTATCGGATTTCATTGAGAGAGGGCAAAAGCCATGTCAGACAATATCTACAAAAAACTGGCCCGCCACCTGGATGACCTTCCGGGTGGTTTTCCTTCGACCGAGAGCGGCGTGGAAATGCGCATACTGCGCAGGCTCTTTACCCCTGACGAGGCCGAACTGGCCCTGCATTTGACCCTGATTCCCGAGGAATCGCGGGTCATTGCCCGCCGGGCCGGGATCGATCGCGCGGAAGCCGGCCGGCGCCTGGATGCCATGTCCGGGAAAGGACTTATCTACACCGTCAGACAGGACGGCGGTCCGCCCCGCTACATAGCCACCCAGATGCTCATCGGCATATGGGAATTCCATGTGAATGACCTGGACCCGGAGTTTATCCGGGACATGGACGAGTACCTGCCCACCCTTCTGGACGATGACTCCTGGAGCAAGGTCCCACAGATGAGGACCATTCCGGTGGGCCGCAGCATAAGCGCCAAATTAGAGGTTTATCCATATGAGAGGGCGGAAGAGCTGGTTCGGGGCGAGAAAAAAGCGGTGGTTGCACCCTGTATCTGCAGGCTGGAGCGGAGTATGGTCGGTGAGGGGTGTGACAGACCCCTGGAGGTCTGTCTCTCTTTTGGAACGGCCGCTGAATATTACGAGCGAAACGGTCTTGGGAGGGTCATTGATCAGGAAGAAGTCCTTGAGATTCTGAAAAAGGCGGAAGAGGCCGGGCTGGTGCTTCAGCCGGGCAACTTCAGGGAACTCCTGTTCATGTGCTGTTGCTGCGGCTGCTGTTGCGCGCTACTCAGGAACATCAAGCGTCATCCCAGACCGGCGACGCTGGTCTCCACTTCTTTTGAGGCCGAGGCAAACCCGGAGACCTGTAAGGGTTGCGGAACATGCGTGGACCGTTGCCAGATGGAGGCCTTGCGACTGGTGGATGACAAGGTAGATCTCAATGTGGACCGCTGCATTGGATGCGGGCTGTGTGTGTCAACCTGTCCTACGGGTTCGCTTACCTTAGTGCGTAAGCCTGAATCCGAACAGCCTGAGGTACCCAGATACATGATGGACACAGCTTATAAATTGGGGCGGGCGAGGGGTAAGCTGAATGCGGCCAACATTGCTATGATGCACGTGAAATCCAAGGTAGACAGGATCTTGGCCAGAAGGTAAAAAAAGACGCCACTGTATCTGCTCAATAAATCGGGGTATTCCCCATAGCCGTCAGGTTAAGCGAATTCGCAACTAAGACATGACAATTTTGGGGGCTAAATCCCAAATCACAAGCGCCAAATTACAAACAATATCCAAATCTCAAATACAAAAGACGAAAACATAGGAGTAACAAGATGAGCAGACTCAAAGACCTCATACGGGGAGCCCCTGTACATGAACGGAGGCTTACGTTCAAGACATATCCGCTGGAACACGACCGGGTAATCGTGGAGGGCTGGCTCAGGGATGAACGTCTCGTGCAGGGCTTTCACTGGAACGGGCAATCCCGGCCTCCCGGTGTTGTGCACTGGATGTGCGTGAGGTTGCTTGTGGGTGGCTGGCCCCTTTCCATTCTGGACGCGGAGGCGGAGATGCCCGGTGTGCCGCACGAACTCTGTCCCACCACCCTGGAATCGGTGAAAAAAATCATTAATATCGACATTGTCTCCGGTTACAACAATAAGGTAAAAAGGCGCTTGGGCGGTGTCAAGGGCTGCGCCCATCTCATGCATCTGATCCTTGCCATGGGCCCCGCGGCCCTGCACGGATACTGGGCCCAGCGCTCGCGCAAAAAGAGACCTGTTCCGCGCTCCATGGAAGAGATTTCGGGGCTGTCCCTTCTCATCAACAGTTGTCAGCTATGGAGAGAAGACGGCCCCATGATGCAGATGATTCGGGAAACCATGGAAGAAAAGCCGGGTGCGGAATGATGGTGAAAGGGTTTTGATTGCAAATTCATTTTTTGATGGAGGTTAATTTATGGATATTGAGAAGGCCGTAAAAGAAAGAAGAAGTATTCGCATGTTCAAACCGGACGAGGTGCCGCAGGAAATCATCCATGAAATTTTAGAAGAGGCTCGCTGGTCACCTTCATGGGGGAATACCCAGCCGTGGGAGCTTTATGTGGTTACCGGTGAGACCTTGGAGAAGTTTAAAAAGGCCAATCGTCAAAAGAGTATGGACGGGGAGGCGGATTCATCAGAGATCCCCATGCCGGAGGTATGGCCGGACACCCTGAAAAAGAGATACATTGGGGTGGGGAAAAGTGTCCTGACCTCCCTTTCCATTGCCAGGGAAGATGTGGATGGCCGTAATGCGTACTATGGGGATATGTTCAACCTTTTCGGAGCACCGTGCATGATCCTGGCCTGCCTGGACAAAAGCCTCAACATTGAGTATGCCATGCTGGATGTAGGTCTTATCATGCAGACTATCTGCTTGCTTGCCCATGACAAAGGCCTCGGGACCTGCATGCTGGCGGCATCCGTCAGATATCCCGGGCTTCTAAGGGAAATGCTTCCCATCCCCGAGGATCAAGTTATTGTTATCGGCACGGCCATGGGGTTCCCTGACCTGGAGGCACCGGTCAATAATTTCGGAAGGAAGAGGGCGGACCTGGATGAAAATGTCACCTGGGTGAGTTGACCCTAACGTCGCATAAACAACACGGCTTAATATTACCTAAAGTGATTTGACAGTTAGGGCTCTTTAACCGTGAACCGTGAACGTTGAACCGCTTAACCTGATTT
>DAOUXC010000321.1 GCA_030666795.1 Desulfobacteraceae bacterium | reverse complement strand
GTTTGGAATTTCAATGACATAGCCCGGAAGGGGGGTTTTTGACAGAAGTCCTCTTTCAAAGCAGTCATCGATGGTTGCCTTCAGCACGGTGTCCAATTTTCTTTTCACTGTATATATTCCTTTCTGTGACCCCGGCCGATGGAACATAATACTTCGTATGAAATGGTGCCCGCCCATCGGGCCAGATCGTCTGCCGTTATGGTTTCATCACCCTGTGAGCCTAAAAAAATCGCCTCATCTCCGGGTCTTACGTCCCTGATACCCGTGATATCGCAGATGGTAAGATTCATACATATCCTGCCCACTATCGGCGCCTTCTTCCCCTTGATAAGGACATTCCCCCTGTTTGACATGCTTCGGGGCAGGCCGTCTCCATAGCCTGCTGAAAGGACTGCCATTCGCCGTTGGCCTTCCGTGTAATATGTCCTTCCATAGCTGATCGGTGTCCGGTCAGGGAGTTCCCTGACCTGCAAGACCCGGCCTTTGAAATGCATGGCGGCTTTTAAGGCAACCGGGCTTTTAAATTCCGGCGAAGGAAGACCACCGTATAGCATAATACCAGGCCGTAACATATCAAAGTATGTTTGCTGGTGGCCCATGATGCCGGCACTATTGGCCAGGTTGTTTGAGGGCGGGCGCAGCCCCAGGGATCGGGCTGTTTCAACGGCCTTTTTGAAGCTTTCTGTCTGGCATTCAGTGAAATCCCCTATACATCCATCCGCGGATGAAAGATGTGATGTAAGGGCCTCAAGATCCAGGCCCCTGAGGGCGGCGATCTTACTGATAAAAGGCATGATTTCTCCCTGAGAGATTCCGAGCCGTCCCATGCCCGTGTCCACCTTGACGTGTATGCGTGTCCTCTTGCCCTGTTTTTCACTTTCCCGTGCCAGAGTCTCAGCGACCGCCATTTCAAACAGGACCGGGGTCAGATCCTTATCCACTACCTCTCGGGCTTCTTCTTTTGTCTGAATGCCGCACAGTATAACAATTGGGAGCCTGATTCCTTCATCCCTCATCTCAAGGGCCTCATGGAGATAGGCGACCCCGAGACAGTCGATGCCGTTTCTTTCAAGAATTTGGGATACGGGCAGCAGTCCGTGTCCATAGGCATCAGACTTGACAATACCCATGATTTTAATGCCCTGTCCTATCAGTGCCCGGACCTGGGCAAGATTGTGAACCAGGGCTGCCAAATCTACTGTCACAATATTTGGTTTGTCGATCATCGTATTTATAGGGTTCAAAGCGTCATGCGAAATTGACAAACTCATAAAAAGTCAGAAAGCACCCGATTTCGTCATTTCCTCCCCGCATCAAGTGGGGGATAAACAATGGCTGAAACCCATAAAAATCAACTACTTCCGGACCCTTGCTTTCGCGGGAGTGCCGATCTTGAAGACTTTTTAAGAGACCATCAAAAATTTATTTGCAAACTACTAAATCTAACTGATCTTTGTTAATAGATCAAGAATTATGTGATTATAAAGCTAAGAGAGGTAGAAGTCTATTCCAAGACAGCCTCATTTGTTGACACGGCGAACGGCTGGGTTTATGGTATACAATATTCGTTTATGGAGAGTCATATCAAGGCCATCCTGCGATTGAACGAGTTCGACGTTGTCATATCCTTGAAAGAGCGCCTTCCTGTCGAAGTCAGTCAGGCAAGAAGTAGTCAAATTCTTTTGCTGCCGGTCGGTAAAGTCGCTACTTATTTGAGTTATTACGAGTAGATCCTATCTTTTTGAGGATTAATGAAGAATGAAATTGCTTTTATGTCTGTTGGGGTTGGTACTCGTTGTGGAAGGTCTTCCCTATTTTGCCTTTCCCGGCAAGATGAAAGAATGGATGTCAATGGTCCGGGAAATCCCGGATTCATATCTCAGGGTCATGGGTTTTTTGGCAATGGCTTTGGGTCTTTTAATGGCTTACTTTTTCAGGGGATAAAATCATTTGACTTTAAAGTGGATTTTGTTTAGCTTAACTTTTTCAAAATGTTCGAATGTTTGATACAGAGGATTACAATTATGAGTTGCCCCCAGGCCTGATAGCCCAGGTCCCCAAGAAAACAAGGGACCGTTCCCGTTTGCTCGTGGTGGATCCTTTAAATAAATCCTTTGAAGGTCGTCATTTTTTTGATCTTCCCATGTTGCTCCGGCCCGGTGATCTCCTGGTTGTAAATGATACCCGGGTTGTGCCTGCAAGGCTTTTTGGACGCAAGGAAAGCGGGGGCCGGGTTGAGATACTGGTGTTGGAGCACCCGGATTCGGACGGGGAAAACCCGAAAACACGTGCATGCCTGGTCAAGTCTTCCAAGCGGCCCAAAAACGGGAGCCGCTTGTTTTTTGAACAGGGTATACTGGGGCAGGTTCGGGAAGTACTGGAAAACGGTCTGGTCCAAATCAGATTTACAGGGGATGTACCCATCGATGCCTTGCTTGAAGAAAAGGGGCATATGCCTTTGCCGCCTTATATAAAGCGGGGCAAGGAGAGTCCGCATTCGCAGCTCGACAGGGAACGTTACCAGACGGTTTATTCCGAAAAAAAGGGTGCTATTGCCGCACCAACTGCCGGGCTTCACTTTACCCGGGATTTGATTCAAAGACTCAAGCAGACCGGCGTTGCTGTGACTAGCCTGACCCTGCATGTGGGATACGGGACTTTTGGCCCGGTTCGGGTAAAGGATATTCGGGAACATCGATTAGGAGAAGAATCCTACCGGATTAAACCGGAGACGGCAAAGGCTATTGAACGGACAAGAAAAGAGGGAGGTCGTGTTGTCGCTGTGGGGACTACCGTGGTCAGGGCCCTTGAAACGGCCTCGGATCCAGACGGGTTTATCCGGCCCGGACAGGGAAAAACGGATCTTCTCGTGATACCAGGGCATTCTTTTAAGGCCGTGGATGTGCTGATCACCAATTTTCATCTGCCGAAGAGTTCTCTTCTTTTTCTGGTTTCCGCATTTGCGGGTCTGGACGTGATAAAGGACGCTTATAGGCACGCCATTGAAGATGGATACATGTTTTACAGCTATGGTGATGCCATGATGATTTTGTGACCTTGAGCGGTTCAATCGATTTTTTGCGAGGTTAGCAATATTGACAAATTGGAATTTCGAATTATCCATAAGTGCGTAACGAACCGCGCGCGGCTGGGAGAGATAAAAACCCCCCACGGAAGTTTTGAAACTCCGGTCTTTATGCCGGTGGGGACCAAGGGTTCTGTGAAGGCGGTCACGCCTGAAGAGTTGAAGGATGCGGGTGTTAATATTGTTCTGGCAAACACCTACCACCTTTATCTCAGGCCAGGCCACAAAATTATAGAGAGATTGGGCGGTCTGCATCAGTTCATGAACTGGTCCTGTCCCATCCTGACGGACAGTGGGGGTTTTCAGGTTTACAGTTTAGCGCGACTGAGGACCATATCGGATGCAGGCGTAACCTTTCAGTCCCATCTGGACGGATCAACCCATTTCCTTGGTCCGGAAGAGGCCATGGAGGTCCAAAAGGCATTGGGTGCGGACATAGTAATGGCGTTTGACGAGTGCGTGCCCTATCCTGCAGATTACGATTATGTCCTGAATTCCGTGAAACTGACAAACCTCTGGGCACGAAGGTGTCTCGACAGCATGGAAAACGAGGACCAGGCCCTCTTTGGAATTGTTCAGGGTGGAATGTACGCTGATTTGAGAGAGATGAGCGCCAGGGCACTGGTTGACATGGGCTTTGACGGGTATGCCCTGGGAGGGCTGTCCGTGGGAGAAGATCGGGGAACCAGGTCGCGGGTCATTAAGGAGACCAGGGATTTCCTCCCCGATGACAAACCTGTTTATCTGATGGGCGTGGGTAAACCGGAAGACATTGTGGATGCCGTTATGTCAGGTGTGGATATGTTTGATTGCGTGATGCCGACGCGTAATGCAAGAAACGGCACCCTTTTTACAAGCAGGGGCAAACTTACAATAAAAAATGCGCGCTACACGGACGATGAAAGACCGGTTGACGAAAATTGCCGGTGCTATACATGCTCGCATTTTTCCAGGGCCTATTTGAGGCATCTTTTTATGGCGAAAGAGCTTTTAGCTTACAGATTGAATACAATTCACAATCTTTACTATTACAGCCGTCTGATGGAAGAGATGCGGCAGGCAATT
>DAOUXC010000074.1 GCA_030666795.1 Desulfobacteraceae bacterium | reverse complement strand
GTGATAAGAACTCCCTTTTTTAACGGCAACTATAGGTCAATTTGGCCTTGTATGTCAATGAAGATTTCACCTCATGATGTTGTGGGGGCAACTTGGAGGTTGAAATTTAGGGCTGAGTGACGAAGGGCGCGGATGTCGAGACGGTGACCGTGGGGGTTGATCTTACCAGAAGGTAGGGAAATCGATGAAATTTGGGTAGGGTTAGCCCTTAACCCATCTCCAGCTTCAAAAATCAGGATGAGAAGACCGCCGGCCCCCGGCTCGTAGAGCGTACGCCTCGGAGAGATATTGGGGATCCACATATAGATAATCGTTCGACCTGGAGCCTCTCGACAGGTTATCGGACACCGGCAGTTGAGAATCCGTATAGTCGATATGATATTCTCATTATCTTCTATACGAACGCCATCCCAAATATATACACCGCATTTTATCGTAAAATTTTTCCCGATTAAAACATCATTTTCAATAAAGTCGAGGGCAGGCTCTATCCTTTCACCGTTCATTTGGCAGTGAGCCGAACCCTCTCCCCATCGATTTCAAGGGTTGTCTTTGAATAGGTCAACTTCCGTATTATCTTTCCGTCTTTAAAATGGAGAACATCTATGCCCCTGCGTCTTTCATGACTTCCCTCCCGGCCCTTTTCAAAGGACGGCCAATCGAGTTGCCACCGATAAAGGGCCTTTTGCTCATCCTCATCAATAAAGGTTTCTTCCTCGGTGAATCTGAATCCGCCGTGGTTTGCAAACCAGGGTTCCCATGCCTTACGCAGGTCTTCCTTACCTTCTGCCTGTCCACCCGTATAGTTGTCGAAAAGGATCTCGTCATGAAAGAGTTCCATGACTCCATCAAGGTCGTGATTGTCCCAGGCCGAATTCCATCGAGTCAAAGCGCTTTTTATTTCTTGTCTTGAAAGCATCATGCGTTTCTCCCTTAATTAGTGACCATCCAGAAATCAAAGATTTCAGGATGGAGCGGTCAGCGATCAGCTATCAGCAATCAGTCAACTCTATGTTTTTAATGCTCTTTGCTGAAAGCCGAAAGCTGATGGCTGATAGCACTCATCCAAAAACGTTAGTTTTTGGATGAGTGCTAATCAATCTTTCATATCGAGTGTCCGGCCCCCTGGCAGACCCAATTCCCCTGCGCGCAAAACCCTTCTCAGCAGTTTGCCGCTTCTTGTCTTGGGGAGTTTTTCCAGAATTGATATCTCTTTCACAATGATGTCGGAAGACAGGCTGGCCTTCAAAAAGGCCTTGATCTCATGATTCAATCGAGTAGACGGGGTGAAGCCCTTATTAATGGTTATAAAGGCCTTTAAAAAGGACACACCCTTGTCCGGCTCCGTACCTTTGGATATAACCGCGGCCTCGGCCACGGCAGGGTGCATGCAAAGGACCTGCTCAATCTCATAAGGCCCGATTACCTTATCCCCGCCGGCCTTGAGGAGATCATCATTTCTCCCCTGGTGGTAATAATAGCCCTCGTCATCCTTTATCGCTATATCGCCGGTCAGGAACCATCCCTTGAAACGAAAATAGTCTTCGTACCGGTCCTCATCCTGCCATAATCCGCTCATCATTCCCGGCCATTCCACCCTCAGGGCAAGGTCACCGAGACTCATGGGAGGCATTGGTTTTCCGTGGTCGTCAAGGATTGCCGCTTCAATGCCGGGCACAGGCCTTCCCATGGACCCGGGTTTGATATCCATTGAAGGAAAGTTGGCCAGGCAAATCATACCGGTCTCCGTCATCCACCAGGTGTCGTGAGGAGAGCGCCCTAAATGCTGTTTTGCCCAGTAAAAAAGGTCAGGGACAAGGGGTGCTCCAACACTGGCAATATGGCGTAAGCCGGAGAGATCATACCGGCCCGGAAGATTTTCCCCTGCCTCCATGAGTCTTCTTATGGTCCTGGGCGTTGTATACCAGACCGAAACGTGGTGTTTTTCCAACGTCCAGTACCAGTTGTAGGCCTCAAAAGTATCGCCTTGCACCAAAGATGTGGATCCACACAGCCAGGGCGCAAAAGTACCGCAGATAAGACCTGTAACCCAGGCCGGATCAGCATCAACCCAAAGGACGGTCTCTTCATTTAGATCAAGTACATATTTGCCTGATATGAAGATACCCGCCATGTCCCCGTGGGTATGCACAACGCCCTTGGGGGGACCGGTGGAACCGGAAGTATAGTTTATATATAGGGGGGCATCCGCCGGGAGCCATATTGTGGTAAATTCTTTGGGCATATGTTGCACTACGCCCTCAACCAAGACCTCATTGGAGAAGACGCCGGGTAAAGGACCTTCAGTCAGGAAAAGATACTGTACGCTACCCATGGCCTCAACAGGTATCATTTCCACAAGGTCAGGATGGGTCAGTATGCCCCGGGGCTGAGCATTATTAAGACGCCCCGCCAATTCATCAAAGTTGACCGTAGAAAATACCGGACATATCAGGACACCCAGACGAGCACAGGCCAGTATGGCCAGGTAGATTTCCGGGCAGGGGGGCAAAAAGATGAAAAAACGATCTCCTGTCTCAAAACCGTATTGAGCAAGTAGATTGGCCCACTGGCAAGAGCGTTCTTTCAGGTCAAGATAACTGAATTCCTCTATCTGCCCGTTTTTCTCAAATATGAGGGCCTTCCGTCCCCGCTTTTGGGGTTCCATGGCCCGGAGGTCGACTGCCTCGTGGACAATGTTTATTTTGCCTGTCCGGTGCCAGGAAAATTCCTTTTCCACATCCGGCCAGTTAAACGTCTTATAGGTTTGATCATAGGATATGAGATTGGCTTTCGAGCTTTCCGCCTTTATCCTGGCCTTTATCATAACTCTCCCCGCGTAGAAGTCTTAATCTACCACACCCCGTAGTTCTCATGAATCCGGCGGACCTTCCGAACCAGTTCGTCACCCTGTTTGACGCCTTTAAGGGACGGCCTTTCCCAGGTGCCCTCAAACTTTAGTGCATCCAGTACCTCCTTAACGCAGGAGGCCAGGGCCCGCGGGCTGTAACCGCCTTCCAGTACCAGTAATATTGGAGGATGGTCGATGTCCGTCCTGATGTCTAAAATCATATGAGTCAACCACCGAAATGTCTGCTCAGAAAGTTTTGACCTGCCAACGGGGTCCTCATGGTGGGCATCAAAACCGGCACCCACCAAAACCAGTTGCGGGTTGTATGCCCTGATAACGTCACAGACCGCCTCATGGTATAGATAGAAAAAATCCTTGTCTTTTATTGCCCTCGGTATGGGGATATTGATTGTATATCCTTCTCCCTCACCTTTACCGGTCTCGTTCCAATCGCCGGTATATGGATATGACATGATATCATGTGAGGAAATATATAACACCCGCTTGTCTTCATAAAAGATATCGTTCAATCCGTTACCATGGTGAATGTCCCAGTCTATTATGAGGATGCGTTGAAAATCATATTTTTTGATCGCGTATCTCGCCGTGATGCCTAAGTTATTGAAGATACAAAATCCCCCTGCACGATCCCTGAGGGCGTGGTGTCCGGGAGGTCGTATCAGAGAAAGGCAGGCCTCACACCGGCCGGAGACAAGGTTATCCAGTGCCTTTAGGCACCCGCCTACGGCCAGCCATGCCGAGAGATATGTCCTTGAGCTGGCAGGGGTGTCGGGGGCAAGGCTTGTGAATCCGTGATCTGCCGTCTTTAAGACTTTTTTGATATAAGACGGGGAGTGCACCAGTTCTATGTGCTCTAAGGTAGCGGGCTCCGGCTCGATTTCGATCAAACCAAGGGGAGAACTACTATCCAGCATTCTGTAGACGGCCTTGAGACGGTTGGGGTGTTCCGGATGCATGTGACCCGGTTTGTGCTCAAGATATCTGTCGTCTCTGACAATACCGGTCCTAACCGCCATTTTCGCACTCACAGACATATTCCATCATACGTTCAGACGGAGATTCGTATGCCTTACAAAATGAAAAACCGCATTTCTTATAGAGTTTGGTTGCCCTGAAATTATAGGCGTCCACAGTCAGCCAGATCGTCTTGAGGCCAAGGCCTTCAGCCTTTTTTATGGCGGCGCGCGTGAGCTCGGTTCCTATACCCACTCCCCGATTAAACTGATCTACAAAAATGAGGTACTCCGCATCACCTTTGTCCAAATCGGGCAGCACCACCACATGACCCACTACCTTGTCGTCACGCCAGGCCAGAAAATTTTCTCCGGTGTCGATCAACCCTTTGATCCATTTTCTGCATGCCTCCCTTTCCAAAGGGGGCATACCCTGGAATTTGACCTTTGGTGTAAACAAGTCATACATCTCCACAAGGTGGGAAAAATCCCCGGGAGTGTAAGCCCTCACCTCGAAGGCACACCCCCTTTTGTCCGTGCAAATCATGACTCCTTACCACCTGTTACCGGTTGACTGTCACGGCCCCCCGCAAAAAAGCGAGTTGCCTGGCCATAAATATCCCTTAAGCGGCCGCGCATTCCCTGACCAGGGTTTCAACAACGGTTGGATCGGCGATAGTGGATATATCCCCCACCTCATCGGCTTTTCCCGCCGCAATTTTCTGAAGTATGCGTCTCATGATTTTACCGCTTCGGGTCTTTGGAAGAGCATCCGCCCACTTAAGTACATCTATGGTCGCGATGGGCCCGATTTCGGATCTGACAAGGTTGATCAATTCCTTTTTTATCTCATCGGATTTGCTGACACCCGTATTCAAGGTAACAAAGGCATATATGCCCTGGCCCTTTACCGGATGGGGGTAACCGACCACCGCGGCCTCGGCTACCAGCTTGTGGAGGACAAGGGCCGACTCCACCTCTGCAGTACCCAAACGGTGGCCCGAGACGTTGATCACGTCATCGATACGGCCTATGATCCAGAAATACCCGTCCTCATCCTTTTTGGCTCCGTCGCCGGAAAAATACATGCCGGGTGTCTGACTGAAATAGGTCTCTATAAAGCGTTCGTGATCTCCGTACACGGTCCTGGCAATTCCGGGCCACGGTTTCCTGATGCACAGGACTCCTTCCTGACCAGGATACTTTGCCTCTTCACCCGTGTCGTCAAGGATCACCGGGTCCACACCGAAAAAGGGAAAGCAACAGGAGCCCGGTTTGATGGGAAAGACACCGGGAAGCGGGGTCAGCATATGTCCACCTGTTTCCGTCTGCCACCAGGTATCCATAATAGGACACCAATCTCTCCCAACATAGTGATAATACCATCGCCATGCCTCGGGATTTATAGGCTCGCCGACACTTCCCAGGAGTTTGAGAGAAGAAATATCATGTTTTTCCACTTTGTCCCCGCCCTCTTTTGCCAGGGACCGGATCACAGTGGGCGCGGTATAAAATTTCGCGACCTTGTATCTCTCCACAATGTCCCAGTATCGATCAAAACCGGGATAGGTGGGGACGCCCTCAAACAAGACGCTGGACAAACCATTGATCAAAGGGCCGTAAACTCCATAGCTGTGACCGGTGACCCATCCGATGTCCGCGGTGCACCACATTATTTCATCGTCTTTCAGATCGAAAACCAGGCGTGTGGTTATGGCGGAATACAGAAGATAGCCTCCGTGTGTATGAACAACGCCCTTTGGTCTGCCCGTACTTCCGCTGGTATAGAGGATGAACAGCGGATCTTCCGCGTCCATGGGTTCAGGGGCCACATAGGATGGAAGATCGGGGTCTGCCATGGCCTCATGCCACCATATCTCCCGTGTCGCATCCAATTCGGGCTTCAATCCCGCCCGGTCAAACACGATGACCGTTTTGACCTCCGGACAGTGCTTTAAGGCCTTATCCACGGTATTTTTTAGGGGAATTGCCCTGCCTGCCCTGAAACCACCGTCCACGGTTATCACCAGTCCGGCCTCGCAATCCTGTATGCGGTTTGCGAGGGCCTCCGCGCTGAAACCCCCGAAGACCACGCTGTGAATGGCCCCAATCCTGGCACAGGCCAGCATGGCGACAACCAATTCCACGATCATGGGCATGTATATAATCACCCGGTCTCCCTTTTTTACGTCTTTGGCCTTCAGAACTGCCGCCATCCTGTTTACCTGAGCATAGAGATCGCCGTAAGTAACAACTCTTTTTTCTTCAGGATTGTCGCCCTCCCAGTAATATGCCGCCTTGTGCTCAAGCTTCTCCATATGCCTGTCGAGACAATTATAAGAGGCATTCAATACGCCCCCTCCGAACCATTCTATCCTGGCCTCTTCAAAATCGTATTTAAGGACAAATTCCCATTCCTTTTCCCATGTGAGATACTTTCCCGCCTGCTCTCCCCAGAACCGGTCCGGGTCTTCAATGGATTGCCGGTAAAGGGCATCGTATTCTTCACGGCTCTTTACGTATGCCATCTTCTGATATTCCTTCAAATGGGCGTCATACCATTTTGGTGCCTCTGTCATTTTTTGTTCCTCCTTCCAGAATTTATAATTGACAACCTCGAAAAGGTTGCTTCGCGCCTTTTTATTAGGCGGAGGAGGGCTACCCCTCCTGCTATCATGCTTTCGGCGGCAAGCCAAAAACATCACGAATCATGCAATGGTTCATCGAACCGTGCTGTAAGGGTGAGCGCGTCGCCGCTCAATGAGCTGCTTATCTTGTATGGGAGTTTTTCAAAGAGCCTTATCATCCTCCGGTTGCTGGGTTCCGTATATGCCACTAGACCGCTGATCCCATGCTCGCGTGCTATTTGCGCCAGCTTTTCATTGATTAACGTGGAAAGCCCTTTGCCCTGCCATCTCTTGTCCACGCTGTAGGCAACCTCGGCCATATTGCTCGCCGGGTCCAGTAAGTACCCGCCCAATGCAATTATTTTCTCAAACCCGGGGTCGCCGATTACGGCCACAATGGTCATGTTGTTGATGTAGTCCACCTGGAATACCTCGGCCACATCCTCACTCACAAAACTGGTCTTTTCGTGCATGAATCGGCGGACCACATCTTTCTTGTCCAGGTTGTAAAAGTGTTCTTGAATGCTCCTTTCGTCCGTAAGTCTGGCGGGCCTGAAAAGCACTTTCCGGCCGTCGACCACTCGAGTTTCCTCAATCTTAACAGGATAGACGCTCCTGATGGTGTCGGCCAAGGTCCGCTCCGCGCCCAGCAGACCAAGCTCTTTTGACTTATAGAAAAGCTCGTCACGAAAGTCCGGATGGGCAATACTGATCATGGCGATGGCCCTTTCCTGGAGGCTCTTGCCAAAGAGGTTGACAACCCCGTACTCCGTGACCACGTACTGCACATCGCCTCTTGGCATAACTACCGGAATGTTTTCTAAAAGAGGTGCGATCCGGCTGCTCTTTCCATCCAGAGTAGTCGACGGGAGCATAAGGATGTTCTTACCACCCGGAGACTGGCTGGCACCCCTTACAAAGTCCATGAGCCCGCTGACACCGGTGAAATGATTATAGGGGAGCGCGTCTGCCGCCACCTGGCCGGTAAGATCCATTGCCATAGCCACATTAAGGGCGACCATCTTGTTATGGCGCGCGATAATCATGGGATCATTCACATAGTCCGAAGGATGGAATTCGATGCCCGGATTATCGTCGATAAACTCGTAAAGGGTCGTGGATCCGATAGCACCGCTGGCCACCAGTTTGCCCTCATTGAAGCCCTTTTTTCTATTCGTTATTACTCCCATGGAGAACAGTTTCATGATACCGTCACTCAAAAACTGGGTATGTAATCCCAGATCGTTCTTTTCGGAAAGACCCATGATGAGGGCCTGGTGTGCCGTTCCCAGGCTTATTTGCAGGGTGGATCCGTCCTCGATCAATTTGGTAGCGTGCTGTGCAATGAGTTGGGCCGATTCCAATTCCGGAGGCCTGCCGATAGTAAGCAGCGCTTCTTCCTGTTCTACTATAATGTCTACATCGTTCACATGGATAAAACTCCTGCCCAGGACCCGAGGCATTCGGGGGTTGATCTGGGCAATCACCAGGTCCGCGGATTCGGCACCGGCCAGGGTAACATCCACACTTATCCCCAGGCTCATCCAGCCGAAGTCATCCGGCTCCGACACCTGTATAAGGGCAACGTGAATCGGCAGTTGTCCGCTCTTGAAAAGCCTCGGCACGGCAGAAAGATTGATGGGGGTAATAAAGCGCTTGTTTTGGGAAAGACTCCTGGGTTTGGCCGAACCTAAGTAAAAAGAGCGGATGTTAAAACACCGGGAGGCGGTCTCGTCCGGCATGAAGGTCAATGGATCGGTCCCAAGGCTCAGTACCCGCACGATCTCCAAGTCAGTGAAATTACAAGACTGGGAGGCCAACTCCTTGATCAGGGTCTGCGGCTCGCCACAAAAAGAGCCTGTAAAGACACGTTGGCCCCGCTTTATCATACTGATGGCCTCTCTCGCACTTCGCCTCTTGTTTAAGTATTGATCGGGCCAGTAGATGGTCTTCCCTTTCATCTCCTACCTCGTTTTCAAGACAGCAATAAGACCTTTGAAAAACTCCCCCTTTATGGTGTTCGCTCAATACTGGCATTCCTCGATGCATGCCTTTTCATGTTTTACTAAATATATGTTATGCTTCCGGGGACGGCAAGGAAAAATACCCCATGTTCCGACCCTCGGGATGCTGGTTTTTTAAGGAATGTACCCTCGCGCACGGCCGGGCATCTGATTCCTGTTTTTCCAAAGCAAAGGGATAATTTTATTAGCCTTGATGTGCATTCCAAAATCCTTAAGAGTAATGCCTTCCATCCCTTGCAGTGTTCCATAAAATCATATAAAATTGTTTTGTCAGCAAAAAGGTTGCCATGGGGTTTTGGGTATGCAGGTCTCACGCCGTAATTTTATAAAAAGGGCGCTCTTTTTGGGAGGATCTCTGCTTCTCTCTCCCGTCTCCCTTCACGCCGGGCGAAAAAAGGAAGGGACATGGCGCCCGGCCTATGAGAGGCTGGAGAAAGAGGGTAAGTTGGCCGAACGGATAAAACAGGCCTATGCCATTTTTGAGGACTGCCGGCTCTGTCCCCGTGAGTGCGGAGTTAACCGGCGAAATGGTGAAAGAGGCTTCTGCCGGGCCCCATCTAAACCCGTGATCTTCAGTTCCCAGCCGCATTTTGGAGAAGAGATATCTCTGGTGGGCAAAAACGGATCCGGCACTATCTTCTTCTCCAACTGTAACCTCCGTTGTGCATTCTGCCAGAACTGGCCCATTTCCCACGAGGGAAGAGGAAAGGAAGTGAGGGATGAGGACCTGGCCAATATGATGCTCAAACTCCAGAAAACCGGCTGCCATAACATCAACCTGGTCACACCCACACACGTCATGCCCAACATCCTGAATGCCACGCGAATCGCTCTTAAAAAAGGATTAAAGATTCCCTTAGTTTACAATACCAGCGGCTACGAGCGCGTGGAGATATTGAAGCTGTTGGATGGCATCGTGGACATTTATCTGCCCGACATGAAATACACAGACGGGCGGAAGGCGGCAAAGTATTCGGCAGGGGCATCCGATTATCCGGAAGTGACGAAAAAGGCCATCATCGAAATGAACCGCCAGGTCGGTGAGCACAGGACCGATAAGAAGGGTATTGCCGTCCGCGGGCTGATGATCCGGCATCTGGTCATGCCAAACCGGGTGTCAGGGACAAAGGAGCTTGTCAGGTGGGTGGCCGAGGATCTTTCCAGATCCACTTACTTAAATATTATGGCCCAGTACCGTGTGGACTACAAGGCCTTTGACTATCCGGAGATAGCCCGGGGGATAACGGTGCGGGAATTCTTAGAGGCCATGAACTGGGCCGAAGAAGCCGGTTTGACCAATCTGGATCCCCACTCACTTTCCACCAGAAAGTTTTACCAGCGAAACCGGTCAAGCTGAGAAATCACCCCCAGATGCCGGGTATGGGCCATCCGCAGTATTCGCACTTCCCTTCCGTAAGGTGTATCTCCTCAATCATGTACCCTACCCGTTGTATGACTCTTTTCTTACATTCGGGGCAGAAGGTATTCCAGCCCTCGTGACCCGGGACCTTCCCGATATAGACATATTCAAGACCGCACGACAGGGCAACGGCCCGGGTCTTTTCCAGTATCGAAATGGGTGTCGACGGGAGACGCTGCAGCTTGTGCAGGGGATAGAATCTGGAGAAGTGGACAGGGATATCTGTGCCCAGTTCCCTTTTTATCCAGAGGCACATCTCTTTTACCAGCGAGATTTTATCATTCTTTGTGGGGATAACGAGGTTTGTTATCTCTAAATGAATTTTCCTCTGCCTCAGCATCTTCAAAGTCCTTAGAACGGGTTCCAGTTCTCCATTGGACAATTCTGAATAAAAGGTATCCGTGAAACCCTTGAGATCTATCTGTGCCGCGTCCAGGTCTTTGCAAAGGTTTAGCAACGGGGTTTCACTTATAAATCCATTGGAGTGGATGATATTCAGAAGGCCCTCTTTTTTTGCCAGGGAGGCTATATCCGACATGTACTCATAAAAGATGGTAGGTTCCGCGTAGGTGTAGGCAATGGAACAGGCCCTCATCTCTTTGGCCTTTCTCACCATAATTTCAGGCGGAATCTCATAGCTGTAGACGTCCTCGGGCCCTGCCTGGGAGATCTCCCAGTTCTCGCAGAATTTGCACCTCAGATTACATCCGGCTGTTGAAATGGTCAAAGACGTGGTCCCCGGAAGGACATGAAAAAAGGGTTCTTTCTCGATGGGGGCCAGATGAATGGCGCAGGGGTTTCCGTAGACCAGACTGTAAAGCCCCCCTTCCCGGTTTTCGCGCACTCTGCAAAAACCCCTCTTTCCCGCTGGAATCCCGCACCGTCTGGGACAGAGTTCACACCGGACCTCTCCTCCTTCCAAGGAGGTGAAATAGGGGGAGAGTTTCGTCTTGATAAGGCCCTTGACGGCGGTTTGCGCCCGCGAAATTTCAGGCGGAACGAAAAACTGAGCCGCGCAGAGGGCACAGAAACCCGACCCGCACAGTTTCAGGAACTCGCGTTTTGTAAGGGTGAGTTCCGGGATATCTTTAGCCATATTACTATCTTTCATGCAAAAAAATGGAATCGGACATTTTTTGTAACGAGTCCAAAATACCACATAGAGTCTGTATTTTAAACCTGATTCGGATTCAACCACGGCAAGTTGCTATCTGATTTTTTTCCACGGTCAACACTAAAAGGAGGTTCCATTGTCTTGTAGCCCTGCCGGAGACTACGCCGACAATAATAGGTCGTAACCCAATATTGTCTTGACAAAATGAGGTTATAGTCGTATATTGTCGAACATGAAGAGAAAACTATACGAAAACATCTGGAGAATACTTTCTTCGTATAAGCAGATGGTTTTTATTGCCGGGCCAAGGCAGTCTGGTAAAACCACGTTTACACAGATTTTAGCTGAAGACTTCAATAATTCCCTCTATTTTAACTGGGACATTATTGATGAGAAGAGAAAACTTATTGAAAACCCGTCTTTTTATGAAGAGGTTCAAAGGAAAGACAATTCCACCCCTCTCATAATATTCGATGAACTGCACAAATATTCGAACTGGAAGAATTACCTCAAGAGCGTGTACGACCGGGACAAGAACAACTATAAATTTGTTGTATCCGGCAGCGGTCGTCTGGATATGTATCAAAAGGGAGGGGACTCCTTAGCCGGAAGATATTTTATTTTTTACCTGTGGCCGTTTACCCTTGCCGAGCTTGCCGTCAATAATCTGTCGCTTGAACAATTCCTTTCTAACCCCATTGAGGTTCGCGCCTGTCCAAATGAAACGCTATCCATCTGGAATAATTTGAGTCAATTCAGCGGGTTTCCGGATCCGTACCTCAACGAGACCGGTCATTATTACCAGATTTGGTCAAACACCTACAAAAAACAACTCTTACGCGAGGATATCCGTGATCTTGCATCGCTTAGGAATCTTGAAGACGTAGAGGTACTCTTTTCCCTTTTGCCTTCCAAAATCGGCAACCCCTTGTCCATGGCGAGTCTTGCCAGAGATATTCACGTGTCATTTGACAGCGTCAGGAACTGGATTGAGGTTTTTGAAAATTTTTTTATGGTTTTCAGAATACCTCCCTGGAGCCGGAAAATATCCAGGGCCATAACTAAAGAAAAAAAGCTGTATCTTTTCGATTATGC
>DAOUXC010000093.1 GCA_030666795.1 Desulfobacteraceae bacterium | reverse complement strand
GAAGACCAAATCAGACAATATGTTCGTTTGCAAGTCCATAAAGATCGAAAATTAGATCAAATGAAATTATGGAAATAATAATCTGACCCTTTTAGGGTCACCATCATGCCACCCCTTTTAGGGGTGGTTATTGACTTTTATATCAAAAAGGGTCGTTTAAGAAAACCGCAATAATATGAAAAAAGCGCGTCCTTAAGAATCTAAGTCTATGGCTAAGGCGACATTGTTGCAAAGAGAAACAGAAAAAAGTCAAATCCGGGAGTCTTTCGGGATTATTTGTTTCAGGCGTCGGGTATGCCACGGAGACGGGCGACGCTGTTGCACGGGACAATAATTTCACTTGGTTGATTGAGTTATTTAGATCTTAAGGGTGTCTTGAGCATAGGTCAAGATGGGTTTTGATATTTGTTTTATGGGTAGCGATAAAATACAAAAAATATTTGGAGTCGGCCCAATGGGCGCGGCTGTTAGTTTTTTATTACTGGCGTTCATCTATTGGATAGACCGTATGGTCGGGCACCCGGCTGTCATGGTAAACGAGATCCCGATGAAGACGGCCGGCGTATTCCTTGTCGTCATAGGATTGGGCCTCCATTTCTGGGCATTTTTTGCACTGCGAAACTGGTGGGTGGATAACAGGCTCTGCACACAGGGTCCCTTCAGATTTCTTCGTCATCCCATGTATGCCGCCTGGATCACATTCATATGCTCAGGCGTGATCTTGTATCTGAATTCATGGGTACTTCTTTTCTGGCTTGTATTGCTGCATCCCATATGGCACCTGCTTGTCAGAAAAGAGGAAACAGCTATGATTGAAAATTTCGGAGATGAATACCGTGAATATGCAATAATAACGGGGCGGTTTGTTCCGAGGATCTGGAATTGGAGGCGTGTATGACTGAAATTGGCTAAAGAGATATGTCGGGTCCAAAATGATTTATTGACTTGTCAAGTGTTACGTACTTATCTCCCTGGTCCTTTATTTTTTTCTGTATACTCAAAAAATGGAGGAAAAAATTATGGAGAATTTTAATTTGGCAAAAATGGTAATTAGAGGCATAAAGGAATCTGATGTAATTGCAATCGTGGAGATAGAAGAGAAAAACCTTGGTATAAAAAGGAATGGATATTGGGAGAGGGAACTTCGAAAGAATAAAGAAGGACGATTTTTAGGATCATGTGTAGCAGAGATTGAAGGAACGGTGATAGGTTTTATCCTGGGCGATATTGGCTCAAGGGAGTTTGGAATGCCGGAAAATATGGGTTGGATTCATACCATAGGCGTTCATCCGGATTATCAGCACAAGGGAGTTGCAAGGGCATTGTTTGATAATTACAGAAAACGATTTTTGGAATTAGATGTGGACACTATTTATACTATTGTTTCGTTGTCTGACAATATGCAATTGCCATTTTTTGAAAAAATTGGATTCAGGCCGGGAAACCGCATCTATCTTGAATTTGACACTAAAGATGAGCTACCGAAAGGAGATAGGTTATCCGATTATGATTTTAGGCGGATAATGTAGAGATTAGAAGTTTGTAAGTTTGTAAAGAGTATCCGCAACTGTTTTGCTCGGCACGATGATAGGCTATGCTTTCTCCATAGGAATCCTTGTATTCCCTCCGGGTCATAATCGGACTTGACTTTTGCGTTTAAACGTGTAACTACACGCATTGCTTTCTCAAAGGAATAATGCATGGACCTGACAGACAAAAAACTCCGCAAAGAAATGGGAAGGACCTGTGCCTGCTTCAACCTGAGGCGGGCGGCCCGACTGGTAACTCAGCGCTTTGACAGGGTGCTCAGAGAAAGCGGGCTCAAGGCCACTCAACTCCCCATTCTTATGGCCGCTTACCAGCAGGAAGACATTCGGCTGACCCGCATGGCCGGGATCCTGGGGATGGAACGGACGACCCTGACGCGTAACCTGGCACTTATGGAGAAAAGGGATATGCTTAGTGTGGAGGAAGGGCGTGACAGGAGGGAACGGAGGATCAACATCACCCCAAAGGGAGCTAAACTGCTCCATGGTGCTTTACCTTTCTGGAAAAAGGCCCAATCCGAGATAGTCGATGCGGTGGGGCCGGAAAAATGGGACGCCATGCTTTCCGGCCTCCACGAAGTAGCTCGAAAGCTCTAATTTTTTTGAGTTGTTACGTGTAAATACACTTATCCGTAAGGTTGTATAAACAACATGTCTTAATATTACTAAAAACTTCAATACATATCAATTTAGAAAGGAGGGAATCAGAACTATGAGTGACGTATACGAAAGACTGAGAGATCATCTGGACAGCCTTCCGGGCGGCTTTCCGCCCACAGACGAAGGTGTTGAGCTTCGAATCCTGAAGCGTCTCTTTACTACAGAAGAGGCCGAGATGGCCATGCACCTGACCATAAAGCTGGAGCCGGTTGAAAAAATCGCTCAGCGGGCAGGCATAGACCAAGATACTGTCGCCGGCATGCTGAAGGAGATGTCACGAAAGGGATTGATCTTCAGCATAGAGGTACCGGATCGCCCGGTCGTATACATGGCAACCCAGTTTTTAGTGGGTATCTGGGAGTACCACGTAAATGATCTGGATAAAACGTTTGTGGAAGACTTGAATATCTACATGCCGACATTGGCAAAAGAGGCCTTTGATCACCTTTCCCCGTTGCGCACCATTCCTGTGGGAAGGAGTATTTCCGCCGGTATGGAGATCCTTTCCTATGAGCAGGCAGAAGGGCTTATAAGGGAACAGGAGAAGTTTCTGGTGGCGCCCTGCATCTGCAGAAAGGAGCACCAGTTGATCGGCGAGGGATGCGATAAAATGATGGATGCCTGCCTCATTTTCGGATGGGGCGCCGACTACTACGAACGAAACGGGCTCGGCCGGGTCATCACCTTGGAGGAAACACTGGATATCCTCAAGAAGGCGGAGGAGGATGGACTGGTTCTCCAGCCCAGCAACAGCCAGAAGATCACGAATATCTGCTGCTGCTGCGGATGCTGCTGCCAGATTCTGGTAAATCTCAAGCGACACCCCGCGCCCGCAACCGTGGCCTACTCTCCCTTTGTAGTAGAGACGGACCAGGAGGCATGCATCGGTTGTGAAACGTGCGTTGACCGATGTCAGATGGACGCATTATATGTTGAAGATGAGAAGGTCGTTCTTAATGCCGAGCGTTGTATCGGCTGTGGACTGTGTGTGTCAACCTGCCAGGGTGAGGCACTGAAGCTGGTCAGAAAACCTGAGGAGCAACAATTTCAGATTCCCAAAAATCCCATGGAGGCCGGTGTCATGCGGGCCAGGGCAAGGGCCAGCGCCAATGCAGATCTTTCCGATAAATTGAGGCGGCACAAGTTGCTTTAGATTCTTTAGCCTAAGAAGAATAAAATTAATGGAGGTGAAATTATGTCAAGAATAAGCGAGCTGTTGGGTTCACAATATCCTGTTATTCAGGGGGCCATGGGGGTTATCTGTAATCCCGAGTTGGTCGCAGCCGTATCCGATGCCGGCGGGTTCGGCCTTTTGGCCACAGCATTTGCAGAGGATCCTCAAGAAGTGAGGGATCAGGTGAGGAAGACAAAGGAGCTTACTGATAAGCCCTTTGGGGCCAACCTCTTTGTAATGAATCCGCTGGCCGCAAAATTCGCAGAGGTGTTGGCGGAAGAGGGGGTTGGGGCGGTTACGGTATCCGGCGGCTCACCGAAAGAACTCATTCCGTTAGCGCGTGAGCAGGGTATGAAGGTGATTGTGGTCGCTCCAACCGTGGGTGCCGCGAGGGGTGCGGAGGCGGCAGGTGCCGATGCCATCGTTGCCGAGGGTGCTGAATCCGGTGGTGTACAGGGTTTCGGGGGTGTCTCCACCATAGTCCTTGTGCCGGCGGTGGTTGACGCGGTTGATGTTCCAGTCATTGCGGCGGGCGGCATAGGGGACTCCAGGGGGTACAGAGCGGCCATGGCTTTAGGGGCACAGGGGGTGCAGGTGGGAACACGTTTCATTGCCACAGAGGAGTGTATCGCCAATGGTATTTACAAAAAAACAATTGTTGAGTCCGGGGAGATGGGCACAGGACTGGTGAACATGGGCCGGTTCCAAATCAGGGCACTGCGCACGCCCCTGGCTGAAAGAATGATCAAGGGAGAGAAAGGACCCGGCAACATATTTACCCCTGCGGCCCTGAAGGAATCCTGGGTAAAGGGGAATCTTGAAGCCGGTGTCTTGGCTGCCGGGCAGATCTCAAGCATGGTTCATGATATCCTTTCGGTGAGAGAGGTTATTGAGGAGATGGTCGGTTGAAACAGAACTCAAAGGGGTGGCTGTCCAATAATACTTTTTCAGCTTTTTTGACCAAATGGAGAAATCCGCAAATGGCCTAATACAAGGTTCCTGTTTCCCGGATAAGATCCGGGGGAGGCCAGGATCAGAACTTTGAATGAATCTCCGACTTGTCTCGGTCTAATACTTATGCTAATATATCCACCAAACGGGTTGTAATACATTCCCTTTTCTTGTTCGCATATATGTAACGACTCGGGTTCACGGTACAAGGTTAAAAAACGATGAACACGGACCAGTATGAGGATAAGGCAACCAAACGTGAACCTGACACCCTGAGCCGTTACCCATATATTTCTATTTAAATATTTTTGAATATAGACATGCTGAAAAGACAGGATGAGAGCTAAGATGCTTCGGGTTGGATTTTTTCAGTTTGCCCCAAAGTTCGGGGAAGTGGCGACCAACCTCTCAAAAATAGTGTCCGCTTTGCGCGACGCTGAAGCTGATATCATTGTTTTACCCGAACTCCCATTCACCGGTTACTTGTTTCAGGATCGTTCGGAACTTGTTTACTTATCAGAGGAGCCGGCAAAGTCGACGACCGTCTCCAGCCTGATTGCGTTGTGTCGCGACCGTAAGTTCTTCCTGGTTACCGGATTTGCAGAAAGAAGCGATGACAAGATATTCAACAGCGCTTTGGTCATCGGGGGTGACGGCGTTCTCCATACTTACCGCAAATTACATCTCTTTGACACAGAAAAGGAATATTTTGATCCTGGCGACACTCCGCTCGAAACCATTGAACTTCGTGGTGCAAGAATCGGCATCATGGTCTGTTTCGACTGGATATTCCCGGAGGTTGCACGAATACTTGCCCTTAAAGGTGCTGATATTTTATGTCACCCATCCAACCTGGTCCTTACCTACTGCCAACAGTCCATGCTCACCCGTTGCTTAGAGAATTCCGTTTTCGCCGTCAGTGCAAACCGATTCGGCTCGGACATTCGGCCGAGAGGCACAGTGACATATACCGGTCAAAGCCAAATAGTGGACCCGAGAGGTGAACTGGTTTATCGTACGAAATCCGAGGGGGAGGAACTTTATATAGCCGGGATTGACGTTAAAAGGGCAAGGGACAAATGGATGACTCAAAGGAATGAGTTGCTTGAGGACCGGCGTCCGGAATACTATACCGATCTTATTGGAAAATAAAACAACCACAGCATAACGAACGGATGCCTGTGCCAAAGTGGGCGCTAAATAAATAGTAATTTCAATAAATTACACTAATTTAAAAGAATGTGGGAAAAAGCCCTCCCCGTGATACGGGTATTCATGGATGTAATTGTCCGGATTTAGAAAAAACGGCCACAGAACATGGTCCAATGGGCGATATTCTCCACAACGGCCTAAAAATATTGAGAAAGAAGCCTGAAAAGTTGACTTTGCTTCTCAAATCGAGTAAATATAAACTCATGAAGTTTTTTTGATTTTGAGGCCCGGCGTTTTTAGTGAGGAAGCGCAAAGCAGAGCACGGTTCATGCCGGCAAATATCGCTTATTTGTAACGGCATGCGGGATTTCCGGAAATGAAAAAAAAATACCAGATTATTACGGTGGTTATACTTAGTCTACTTGTTGTGGCTTTTTTTCTGAGTATCTATATCACGGTTGAAGAAAAAATGCCGAAAAACGCGGTAGTTGTAATCACCATAGAAGACAAGCTTTATCATTCCATACACTTTGACTATATTTGCCTTGCAAAGAAAACGGCAAAAACCACGACTCTCGCGGAAGCCTTGGCTAAAGGATACAAACCCGATCACCATTGCCAGAACCTGGGTTATTTCAGAGGAAACACGAGATTTCTCTTCCATCATCTTCTTTCAAAGCTCGGGATTAAGATGAACAGTCGCTGGGATGCACAGGGAAACTGGTTATGGTAAAAGGCATTGAATCCCGGTTTTGATAGAATCCATACGCCAGGGGCTTGAAATCTCCTGCCCGGGAGCAAGGGTGCCACGGTCAACGTCCTGTCTGAAAGTCTATGCCTGGCAAACGTCTTACCAGCGGCAAATAAGATAAAAATGGAAAAAGGGTTCCTTCGGAAGTTGAGGAACACCATATGATACAGAGGAAAAAACGCCATGCCCAGTTTATATGTAATAACCACTGATGGGCAAATTTCAAACTTTCCCATCTTAAAACAAAAAATCACCATCGGACGGAGCAAAAATAACGACTTGATCATACATGACGACACCGTGTCTCGCCACCATGCTGAAATACGGGAAATGAAAGAGGGCTTTTTTATTGGCGATCTCGGCAGTTACAACAAAATAACCGTCAACGGAAAATCCATAGAGAGCGCCTTTCTTAGACACGGTGACAAGATACAACTCGGTTTGACCAAACTATCCTTTCTTGAAAGCACCGCCACCCCGGATAAAGCCGGTGAGTCCCTTGTCATAAACACCGAAGAACATGATGAAGAAGAAGTCCAGCATATCCTGCAGAGCAGTAGCATACTTGAAGACCTTGGGGGCTCTCGCGAACTCCTGTTTACTTTAGAGGGCAAAGAAGATCCGGCCATAGAAAAAATCGAGGATATCAGTTCAAAAAGACTGGGGCATGAGTCGGAATCGAATCTATCCACTTTGGCGAGAAGTAATAAGGTCCTGTTCGTACTTTATGAAATCAGCAGGCATCTTAACCAGATACACGACTTTGATGAACTCCTGAAAAAAATTGTGGACCTCATCTTCATGGTTATCGATGCTGATTACGGGTTTCTGGTCCTTACCAGTGGCATGGAAGGCGAGGAACTCATACCGGTTGTGGTCAAACACAAAACGGATCAAGGTATTCCACCAGGCGAAATACGGGCAAGCCGCACACTCATTAACAGGGTCATCAACGACAAGGTTGCCCTTCTCACGTCCAATGCCATGACCGATTCCCGTTTGGACATGGCCAAAAGCGTGATGATACAGAAGATTAAGTCCGCCATTTGCGTCCCTCTCTGGAGAAAGGACAAAATCATCGGTGTCATACAATTGGACAGTGTTCAATTTCATAACCAGTTCACTCAGGACGATCTGGAACTCCTCAAGGCCATCGGGAGCCAGGTCTCTATGGTCATTGAACAGTCCTCCTTAAACGAGCAGATACGTGAAGAAGAGCTTATGAGGAGCCGCTTGGAACGATTTCATTCTCCTCAGGTCATTGAAATGATCCTCAAAGGCGGGCAGTTAACCAAAGATGATATTATGGAGCCAAAAGAGCTGACAGCGACCATCCTCTTTACAGACATTGTAAATTTCACACACCTTTCGGAAACCATGCCGCCCCGTGAGACCAATATTATTCTGAACAGGTATTTTTCAAAAATGACCGACGTCATCTTCAAATATGACGGAACCTTAGACAAATACATCGGCGACGGGATGATGGCTGTTTTCGGGGCCCCCATGGAAAAAGAAGATGATGCGGAGAGGGCCGTTCGCGCTGGTCTTGAAATCATTCGGCAATTAGCAGACATGATGAAAGAAACGAGTAAGGACCGTAGATTTGACATACGTATAGGAATAAACACCGGGCGCGTGGTGGCAGGCAATATGGGTTCACCAAAAAGGATGGAGTACACGGTCATCGGAGACCCGGTAAATGTCGCCTCGCGATTGGAATCCATTGCCCGGCCAAACCAGATCCTTATAGGTGAGGAGACCTTCACAGTCGTAAAGGACAAATTTGATATTCGGAAGGTGGGGGCCAAGAAGGTTAAAGGGAAAAGATCGGAGATTATGGTTTATGAAGTAAGATCCTAATCTTCTTTTTTCTTTTTGCGGATAATGGAGGCGATATTTTTGGTCAGCAGGTTGTAGCTTTCCGTCAGTTTTTTCAAACTTTCTTCACTCTCTATTGCCCGGCGGCCCGCATTTTTCAGTCTCAACTTGAGAGCGGTTATATCCGTATTGATAACAATACATTCTTCAACCTCTCCCGAAGGAGCAGCGCCCGGCTGAACCCTGACAATCATATAAAGGGGCTTGCCCTTGCTGTTACCATACTTCCATTCCAGGCCCTTGAAAGACTCGCCCTTCAATACTCGAAGGATCGTATCCCTGAAGTTAGGACGATAGGCCTTGGATACCAATGATAAGGCGCTTTTCCCTAATACCTGGGATTCAGGATACCCGAAGCTCCTTTCGCATGTCTTGTTCCAGGCCGCTATTCTGCCCTTGGAGTCCACTCTGAATACCGGATATCCCGAGTCGTCGATACTGGGACTCTCGTGCTGGGGTACGGTCTTTGGTTTTGCGTCGTCCTCTTGAAAGTCCTGAATAATCTGTATGGCCCCTTTCACATTGCCATCCTCATCTAAGATCGGGGAGGCTTTAATACTTGCGCGCGTACCCCCTTTCAGCTTGGGAAGCAGTGCCTCCACGGAAAAACTCCCGCTGTCGGTCATGGATATAATGGATTCGCTGTATTTTTCATAAAGAACATCCGGATTATCCAGCAATTTGTCGGCTACGCTTCCTTCTTCATCTATGGAGAATCCTTCCCAAACCGGCTTGCCTATTATATCCTGGGGTAATATCCCGGTCAGTTCATGGCATGCGCGATTCCACTGAACCACGCGGTGGCTGTTATCCAGTACAAAGGTGGGGACGGGCAGCCTTTCAAAAATATTCTCCATGTATCTTCTCGATTCCGCGATCATCCTGGATTTTTCCTGTTCACGAGCGTTGGCATCGGCTCTCTCCTTTTCAAATAAAAATGCAAACAGGAGGATCGCCAGAAGGCCCGTGAGGTAAAAACCCAATGAATAAACCGGGGAAATTTCAGGGGGGATGAGATTAGTGAAGTGGTGGCCTGTCCGGAAAAAGATAACGGAAAGCCCGCTTTCCATAAAAACCAGGCATGCCCAGATGGTTCCCCACATGTAACCTGCAAGGAAAATAGCTAAAAGAACCAGAACTCCGTTCCACACCCAGGATAAAAGTATCAGCCCTTCCGGGGACATTCCTCCGCTGTTCCATCTTATTAAGATAAAGACGGCCCAGAGGACAAACATTGCAAAATTGCTGCTCAGGGTGAGTTTTTTGGTCAGCCTGAGAAAAAGCATAACACCGATCCCGGCGAGACCGGCAATAACACAGATGTAAAAAAGCAGGAGGGCCCCGATCTGAAAATAAAAGAGCCCCAGAAGCGGGGCCACAATGACAAAGACCAGCTCAAATATGTTGAGGACCCTGACCTTTCTCAAGGTTTCGGCATCCGCCAGTTTCAGGCCGCTGGTCAGGAAATTATTGAATAGGGCGTTTGTTTTTAAACCCATAGTCGGGGTAAAATGATTTTCTGTTTAATCGAGGTTGTCTGAGTATTTTTAGGCAGTTCAGTCACGTCTTAATATTTAACTAATCGATATCGTTATTCTTCGGGTTATCCGAAATCATCAAAATCGACATATACTACTGAACCGTCTTCTTCGAGACGAGCCATAACGTGCGGTTGACCATTCCTGAATAGAGGAAAACTTGCGCTGATTATAATAACGCAAGCATTTCCATCCCTAGAAATAGAGTAGTTTAGACGCCCTTTTGTTGTAATCGTCAAATTGAGAGCCTCTTTAATTTTATTTACTGCGTTTTCGGGAAAGCCAGTTCCATTTTTGTCGATAAAGTACGTAGGAAATGAAGGATCATCCGTTTTCGGAAAATACTCATCATTCTCCAGCATATACAGTATCTGCCCTTCAGTAAGCTGCTTCATCATGACGATGGCTTCCGAGCCGTAGGCACGCTGCTGCCAGGTGTTGTACAGGGGCATGGCCATGGCCCCCAAAACGCCCAAAATGGCCACTACGACCAGAAGTTCTACAAGGGTAAACCCGCGTTCATTTCTCATGAGGATTCACCTCCCGACGGTTGGGCGTATTTCACACCCTTGGGTGTCAGGATAATCTTCATGTCCCCTGTCCCCGCACCTGCAATGGAAAGCTCATAGCCGTTTTTCGGGGTCTTAACGTATGATAATCTGTTAAGGAGATGGGTCTGATCCTTTCTCATTTGTACGTACTTGGGGACCAGATCGTTTAAGGTCTCGGGGTATCTGTTTCCTTCATAATGACCGTAGCGCTTGAGGGCCCCGTCAACCAGGAAGAGAAGCACCCTGTTTGCCTTGCCCCTTTCCAGGACAACCCCACTCTTTTCAGGGGCCTTTTGCCCGCCAAAGATAATGACCGCCCACAT
>DAOUXC010000154.1 GCA_030666795.1 Desulfobacteraceae bacterium | reverse complement strand
TGGGTTACGGAATGGGGGACCCCCTGGCCCCGAGCCGAAGGCGAGGGGAACAGGGAGGGGGGAGGCATCACCCGTCCGTAACCCTTTGAAATGACCCCCGCATAGCGGGATCTTCGACAGGCCGTGAGACCCGGAATCGAGGAAAAGACTTCATAACCCGGTCATAGGGTATAACTACTGTTACTATCGTAGTATGACCAGAAAAAAACATGATTTCAATTTGTTGCTCAATTTTATATTGAATCCTGATCATCAATCAACTAATTTGGAGATGACCCATTTTTAGAAACGGCTGTGGGTGTTATATAGAACCTATCTAATTGGCCATTCTGCTTGTCCTACTCAGTATCTCCGCTGCCTCCCTTCCCATTCTGTCTAAAAGCTCATTGCAGGTCGGGATATCATTAATAAGACCGATTGACTGCCCGACCATAAGCGGGGCATATTCAACATCGCCCGTCTCCCAGGCCTGCTTAATCCTTTGACCGGCCATAAGGGGGATCAGTTCCTGGAGCCCTCCCCCTTTTTCTTCAATAGCTATGACTTCTCTCAGGGCCTTATTCAACAGCCCCCGACCCTGGAGGCCCATTGATCGTCCAAATAAAGTTGTGTCAAATTCCTGTTTTTTTATAAGTTCATTCTTAATATTTTCATGAACCCGGCACTCTTGTGTTACCACAAAACGACTTGCCATCATGACTCCCTGCGCGCCTAAAGTCAGCGCCGCGGCAAGGGAACGTCCGTCTGCAATACCGCCCGTGGTTACAACAGGTATTTTAACCGAGTCGACGATTCTGGGTGTAAGCAGCATGGTAGGGACATCGTCCTTCAGCGGATGGCCCCCTTCTTCAAAGCCTGCCGCGTAAATTCCGTCATATCCGACACTTTCCGCATGAATGGCATGTCTGACGGAACCCAGCTTGTGAAACAATTTGACTCCCGCCTTTTTTAACGTTTCAATGGCTTCCATACCCACCCCCCGGTCCATCGGCGCGCCTGATACTTCTATTCCGGCAACCCGTTCCTCGGCGCATACCTTTACGTACATCTTGTGATGTTCAGACGTAATCCTTAATGAAGGCAGGATTGTTATATTCACCATGAATGGTTTTTCCGTGAGCTTACGCGTCTCATTGATGGCATCGCGAAATTCATCTTCCGTGTCATAATTCCCTGCTGTCAGATTACCAAGGCCCCCCGCGTTGGATATTGCGGCGCACAGCGGGGGTGTACACAACCACATCATGGCACCGCAGATGATTGGATATTTGACTCCGAACATTTCCGTAATTTCCGTTTTGATCATGCGACCCTCCTATAATGCTATTGCTAAATCATCCAGTGGATATGAAACACATGAATGTACGTATCCGAATTGACGATCGGATTTTCTTACGGGAACTCCTTTAGGCTGGAATACCTTTCCCGATATAATCCTGATTCTGCACATGCTGCATTCACCCGAACGGCACAGGGACGGAACAATAACGCCCTTTTTCTCCAGGGCCGTTATCAGAGGTTCACCCGCCCTCGCATCAAGCGTCCTGCCTCCGTTTACGCTCACCTTGAAAACCGTTTCGGCCTTTATGTCCTCCGGCCATCCCGCGTAATCACAAATATTAGCGGGCGCGCCATAAACCTCTTCCCTTATTTTTTTATCCGGAATACCAAGTTTCACGAGTTCGGGAATACAAAAGTCATACATCCCCTGCGGCCCGCAGAGATAGAATGTTTTATCGTCCACATTCCCTATTTTTTCCTTTATCAGATCTCCTGTTATCAAACCGCGTGAACCATCATAGTCATCAGGAGGTTCTTCTATAACCGGAATATAATGAATATTTTCAAACCGATCTGAAATTGCCTGAAATTTCTCGTGAAAAATTACATCACCAGAATTCTTATTGCCATAGAGTAGAAAAACGGTTCTGTCGATTCCGCAATCCGCGATTTCATTAACCATGCTCATAAACGGAGTGATGCCGCTGCCGCCCGCAATGCAGACCATGCTTTTATCATGAAAAAGAGGATTGTAATAGAAATGACCGGCAGGGCCCGAACTCTGGAGATGGTCTCCCTTTTTGACTTCATCAAGCAGATAATTTGAAACCAGCCCGCCATCTACCCTCCGAACCGTGATATCGTAAAAACCGGTCTGGTTGGGCGGCGAAGAAATACTGTAGGGCCTGCTCGTTCTAATGCCCCCTATCTCAAGTGTAAGGGCCACATACTGCCCGGCAAGAAAAGGCGGGAGGTAACCGTCATCGGGTATAAGCCTGAGAGTCTTTGTGGAAGAAGTCTCTTCAATAATATCGGATACAATCAGGCTCAGGACAGGCGGATGCAGGCGATTTATAAACTGAGCAGGGGAATGTCTCTCTGCCGAATAGTTGATACCGTATTTCCTGCTGTGCTCAATTTCTTCAAGGATATCATTATATCCGTCAAAATCTTCAAAGATATTCTTTTTCATTTTATCCCCCTATTCTGTTTCAAGCTTTCGAACTATGGACTTGGCTGCCGACAACCCCGCCTGAAGTGTAGGATGAAATCCGCAATCACCGGCCCATCCACTTGCGAAATAGAGTCCTTCAATCGGGGAATACCGCCCCGGTTGAAAAAACATGGAGTCCTTCGTATATTGTTCAAACCCGTAAATGGACCCGTTAGGGTGTCCGAGATACCTCATATGTGTCAATGGGGTAGCGACTTCTATCTCTTCTATGTGACCCCTCACCCCTGGATAGATTGCTTCCACGCGTCTCAGCATTGCTTCGGCACAGCGAAATTTTGTTTTGTTATACTGTGCAGGCGGGATACTCAGCCACGGCTCACCATACTTGAGAGTAACTATATTCGCCTGACATGTACCTGGCGGAGAAAATTCAGGATCAGACACATCATAGCAACTGAGAACCAGAAGCTGATCATCGATATCCAGCTTTTTCATCTGATTAATGACCCTGTCGCCGAAATCAATATTGTCGAGCAGAAATGTTGTTGGTTCCGTTATTCCCAACTCATCCGGTTCACAATCAAACCCGACAAACATTGAAAAAGCCGAAGAGCTCAGACTCCTTCCCCTCATTTCTCTACTGACCTGACCGGGAACATGTTGAGGATCAATAAGCTGAACATACGTTGATACCTGAGACGCATTTGACACAACAAACCTTGCCGGGATGAATTCTCCGTCATCGGTCACCACTCCTTTAACCTTTCCGTTTTCAATCTTAATTTCTTTTGCCCCGCAATTAAACCTTACCGTGCCCCCATGCGAGATGAATTTGTTAATAATTACGTTTGATAACGCCTGAGACCCCCCCTTAATATGAAACGGCTTAAATTCAATATATGTAAAGAAAATCATTGCAAGGTAAGGAAAGGCAAGCCGGTTTGGCGGAAGACCGACATATCCCCAGTAGACTGACAGGACCGCCTTCAATAAAGGATCTGATATGAGAGAATCCAATACTTCACTTGCCGGCTTAAAGGCGTACTCGTACATTGTGGGATATTTTTCCCTCGATGGAGCGGGATCCTTGAAGATAAAGGTGGACAGCATGTCATTCGCGTACTTGTATGACAGATCAAAGAATTTTTCTATTGCCTGTTTTTCATGGGGGAATCTGTCCTGAAGTTCTTTAATAACCTCTTCTTTGTCCGGTTTAAGAGACAGTTTAAAGCCGTCCGGCATCATAATACTATACAGTTCCGACATCTCCACGAATTCGAGATCGTCCAGTACGCCGAGACTGGCAAGCATCATCCTTAAGGGACCGGGTTTCTCAACCGTCCCCATACCGCTCAATTGATGTAAAGCCACTTCGAACTCAAAACGACCCCTGCAGAAACTTGTGGCACATCCCCCCGGTATGTTGTGTCTTTCAAGAAGCAGGACATTAAGGCCCTTTTGGGCCATTGCCGCAGATGCGGTAATACCCCCATTACCTGCTCCTATGACTATCGCGTCATATTCTTCCATAAATCCTCCTTTCCCTAAAATCACTTACTCGGGAGAAACTGTTTCATTTAAAGCCGGAAAGTGCCTGAAGTTTGAAGTGAACTAAAGTGAGCTAAAGTTAATGTGCGTGCCCCTGGCACTATCAATTAGATTAAAGAATGACTTGCGCTGAAAGCGCCTTCCTCAACTTTAGGCATTTAAGCTCACTTTAGGCACTTGATATGGGAAATCAATCCCCTTCCAAAGTTTGATTCTCCCCATATTCCCGTGACAGATTTACTGTTTTCCGGCCTTTTCCATCTCCATCTCTTTCAGCTTTCTTCGCAGGACCTTTCCGATGACACTCTTCGGGAGTTCGTCCATGAATTCAACAATTTTCGGGATCTTGTAAACGGCAAGCTTTTCCTTGCAATGGGCGATCACCTCTTCTTCGGTGAGGGTTTCACCGGGCTTAAGGGCGATAAAGGCCTTTACGGTCTCTCCGCGATAACTATCGGGTATACCTACGGCGCAGGCTTCCTGAATCTTGGGGTGCTCATAAAGGACTTCGTCAATGTCCCTCGGATAGATATTGTATCCTCCCGCGATGATTAACTCCTTTTTACGATCTACTATAAATAGGTAGCCATCTTCGTCCATGTATCCGATATCCCCTGTGTACAGCCATCCGTCACGTATCGCGTTTTCAGTTTCCTCCGGGTTCTTGTAGTATCCCGCCGTTACCTGGGGGCCCTTGAGAAGGATCTCACCGGCCTCCCCCTGGGGCATTTCCTTGGTTCCCATCTCGACATCCACAATGCGGCAGTCCGTGTCGGGAACCGGGACACCCACGCTACCCACTTTGACCTTTCCCCCCCACGGATTGGCATGGCTCAGGACCGCGGTCTCCGTCAGACCGTAACACTCCACTATGCCGGCACCCACGGTTTCCTTCCATTGCCTGACGGTATCGACGGCCAGAGGAGCGGCACCTGAAACACATCCCTTCACAAAGGAGAAGTCTGTTTTGGCAAAATCCGGATGGTTCAGAACCCCTACAAAAATAGTAGGCACGCATGGAAACCAGTTGGGCTTGTACTTCCTGGTCATCTCAAGCACGGTACCCGGTTCAGGACGCGGGATCAAAATCAGGGTGATACCCCTCAATATGGCCGTGTTCATTCCGGTGGTAAACCCGGCAATGTGAAAGATCGGAAAAGTCCCCAGCATGCTCTCTATCCCCTCTTCCACATCAGGAAGCCACGCTTTTAGTTGCTGGGCACATATGCTGCAGTTTGAATGAGTCAGCATGACGCCCTTTGAAAGACCTGTCGTGCCTCCCGTGTAAAGGAGGGCGGCAAGATCGTCGAAAGAAACCTCTGTCCCGGGGGAAGTCGCGGGGTATCTCTTGATGAGATCCAGGAAATCATAAACGCCCTCGCCGGGGTCTGTCTTTCTGTGCATTTTTTTCTTCACAAAGGGGAATAGCTGCTTTAAGGGGAAGGGGAGATAGTCGCGAATGTGGCAGGCAATTACAGTCTCAATTCCTGTCGTTTTCTTTAGCTTAAGTACCCTCGGAACCAGAAGATCCATGCATACGGCAATCTTGGAATCGGAATCTATGAGCTGATGCTCGAGTTCGCTTTCCGTATAAAGGGGGTTGTTCATAACTACTACCGCCCCCAGCCTGAAGGCCGCATAGGATGCGATCACCACCTGAGGCATATTCGGAAGCATAAGCGCGACCTTGTCACCTTTCTTAACGCCCAGGTCGGCCAGGGCCGCGGCAAAACGGTTTACAAGCTCGTCAAGCTGCCTGTAAGTTATTTTCTTTCCCATCATTATGAGCGCGACCGTCTCAGGGAAGGTCTTTGCGGTCCTTTCAAGGACCTCGGGTAATGTCATTTTTTCGTAATCTACATTGGGCGGAACTCCTTCTGCGTATGATTTGTGCCAGATCCTTTCTTGCATAGCGCTGCCTCCTTTTTGATACCTCGGGCCTTAAGTTGTTATAGTGATATATTCAAAAATGCCATACAAACAACTTCCAGTCAGTTCAGTATAAATCCAGTGGATAGCAGCAATTATTTGCCTGCACACAGTATAATTTTGTCCTGAGCTTTATCCGGTTTCGCCATAAAGCGAACCCGTTTCCTTGTGACAATCGGTCTACGCCTGCCTCAACCCCCTCATCATTTCACCTATTATAATAAGCTTCTGCATCTGATTGGTGCCGGCTCCGAACTCAATTCCCTTTACGTCCCTGTACATTCTCTCTATGGGGAATTCCCTTATAAACCCGTAACCGCCGAAAACCTGGACGGCCTTTCCCACCGCCTCAACACCCACCTTGGCGCCGAAAAGTTTTGCGTAAGATGCTTCCAGCCTCACCCTTTTCCCTGATTCCGCCATAACGGCCGCCCAGTAAGCAAGGACCCTGCCCGCCTGAATGTCTGTCGCGACATCTGCAAGCAGTTCCTGCATCATCTGGAAAGTTATGATAGGGGCCCCGAATTGAACCCTCTCGGTCGCGTATTTAAAAGCCAGATCAAAGGCTCCCTGGGCAACTCCTATGGGGGCGATCGAATAGACTATCCTCTCCCTGTCAAGCCCGCTCATAAGGACGTTTATTCCCTTGTTCTCTTCCCCTAAAAGATTTTCCTCCGGTACCTCGCAGTTTTCAAAGATAAGTTCACCTGTCAGGGAACCCCTTACTCCCATTTTTTTCAGGCTCTTACCCCTTGCAAAACCCGGAAAATCCTTTTCCACAATAAAAGCAGAAATACCTTTTTGACCGGCGTCAGGGTCGGTCTTTGCGTATACTACAGCCACATCGGCAATCGGACCGTTTGTAATAAACATCTTCGTGCCGTTAAGTATATATTTGTCGCCTTTTTTTTCCGCCCTTGTTCTCATGGACAGGGCATCTGATCCTGCTTCCGGCTCAGTAATGCATATTGCCCCGATTTTCTTTCCATTGATCAAATCGGGAAGGTACTTGCGTCTCTGTTCCTCATTGCCGTTGCGGAATATGTTTTCGGTGCACAGGATCGCGTGTGAACCGTAAGTATTGGCCGTCGAAACACACCCCCGTGCCAGTTCTTCCATAACCAGGACACAGGAAAGAAAATCTGATCCGCTCCCGCCATATTCTTCCGGAATAGAGATACCGAACAGACCCATATCAGCCATTGCCTTGAAGTTCTCTTCAGGGAATCTTTCCTCTTCGTCGATCTCCGCCGCCAATGGGATCACGTCGTTATCAACAAACCTGGCCACTGTTGCCTTCAGCATTTTTTGTTCTTCCGTAAACTCAAAATCCATCTGCAGTCTCCCATGTAATACCTGGTTCAGTCATCTTCTTCGTCTTCGTCCCGTGCAAACCTTTTGATAAAATCAGTATTAAAATCCCCCTCCTGAAACCGGGGATCATCCATTACCTTTTTATAGAGCGGGATCGTAGTCTTAACGGGTTCTATTCTGAATTCATTCAGAGCCCTTTTCATTATTCTTATTGCCCCGTCCCTTGTGAGATCGTAAGATACAAGCTTGGCAATCAGCGAATCATAATAGATGGGCAACTCATAACCCTGGTAGAGGTGAGTGTCGAGTCTTACCCCGAAGCCGCCCGGGGGTTGATACTTCGTTATTTTCCCTGGTGAAGGGGCAAAATTTCTGTCAGGATCTTCCGCGTTAATTCGACATTCTATTGCCCAGCCTCTCCTTTTAATGTCTTCAAACAAGTAGCCGATCCCTTCACCTGATGCCAGCCTGATCTGCTCCTTGACAAGGTCTATTCCGGTCGTCAATTCAGTGACCGGATGCTCGACCTGGATACGCGCGTTGATCTCCATGAAATAAAAGGCTCCGGCACTATCCATAAGAAATTCCACGGTTCCAGCGTTGAAATACTTAACCGCTCTTGCCGCGGTGACGGCGGCTTTGCCCATGGTATCGCGAAGTTCTGTCGTCAGCCTCGGAGACGGTGATTCTTCGATGAGTTTCTGGTATCTTCTCTGTATTGTACATTCTCTCTCTCCAAGGTGAATAATGTCACCGAATCCGTCCGCCAGTATCTGGAACTCGATATGGCGGGGTTCGGATATAT
>DAOUXC010000324.1 GCA_030666795.1 Desulfobacteraceae bacterium | reverse complement strand
TGAGATAGAACGATTGGTTCAGGTATTTTTTAGGTGGTTGAAGCGTAACTTCTCAAAAAGTCCGGGTTAAAGCCTTGCCGCACGGCGGGCGGGGAGAAGCGAAAATATTTTAACAAAAATTATACCCGGTTACCAATTTTTCATGATAAATTTCGGTATATGTTTTATTAACCGGGAAGAAATATAGTAAGGCGAGACCTTAGAAAAGGGTAAGGGTTCAAGAGCACAAAGGCCAATCACACTAAAGGTGAATCATATATAGATTTGGGCACGTTGGGAATGGGATACAGACCATATATGGTGAAATCAAGTTCTGAAAACGGGGAAAATAGGGAAAGCTAAATATACCTCATTAGGGATTTGATCATTTTTGCCTCCTTTTTTGGCCAGAATTTGCCAGCCTTTAATCCTTTCTGTTGTTTCAATATAAAATTAGGGAGCGTAAGAATATTATGACCGCAATTCATATAATTGGGATTGCTCTGCTGGCCATAATTGTGGGTATCCCCATCGGTTTTTTTGCCCGCAAGAAGGTCGTTGAAAGCAGGGTTGATTCCATAGAAAAATATTCGAAAAAGGTATTGGCAGAAGCCCAAAAAGAGGCCAAGACAACAAAAAAAGAGGCCGTTCTTCAGGCCAAAGACACCCTTTATCAAATGAAAGTCGAATTTGAGAAGGAGACAAAGGAAAAGAGAGAGCAACTGCTGATACAGGAAAGACGCCTTTTCCACAAAGAGGAAAATTTAGATAAAAAAGCCGAACAGATCGAAAAGAGAGATGGCAGAATCGTTGAAAAGGAAAAGACGATTGATAAGACTGAAAATGAATTGAGAAAGAAAGAAAACGAATATCAGCGTCTCATTGCGGATCAGAGAGAGCAATTAGAGAGATTGGCGGGCATATCCAGTGAAGAGGCAAAACAACTCCTGATCAGATCAATGGAGTTAGAGGCAAAGCATGACGCTGCAAAGCTGATACGCAGGATTGAGAACGAGTCAAGGGCCGAGGCGGATCGCAAGGCACAGGAAATCCTTGCATTGGCCGTGAAAAGATATTCAGGTGATTATGTGGCCGAAAAGACAGTTTCCGTGGTAAACCTGCCCAACGATGAGATGAAAGGTAGAATTATAGGAAGAGAAGGCAGAAATATTCGCGCTATTGAGGCCGCCACGGGAATAGATCTTATTGTTGATGACACGCCTGAGGCCGTTATCCTTTCCGGGTTTAACCCGGTGAGAAGGGAAGTTGCCAAGGTCGCCCTTGAAAGATTGATAGATGACGGTAGAATTCATCCTGCAAGGATAGAAGAAATCGTTGCAAAGGTTGGCAAGGAAATAGATGCCTCTATCAAAGAGGCCGGAGAACAGGCCACCTTTGACGTTGGGGTACACGGGATCAATCAGGAACTCGTTAAACTTATCGGCAGATTGAAATACCGTTCAAGTTATGCCCAGAATGTACTTCAGCATTCGAGGGAGGTCAGCTTTCTTTGCGGTGTGATGGCCGCTGAATTAGGGTTGAATGTCAAACAGGCCAAGAGGGCGGGACTGCTTCATGACATAGGCAAGGCAGTAGACCATGAGGTGGAGGGGCCCCATGCCATTATAGGGGCAGACCTGGCGAAGAAATATGGTGAGTCAAACGCGGTGGTGCATGCTATTGCCGCGCATCATGAGGAGATCGATCCCGAGTCTGTTTTAGCCGTTTTGGTCCAGGCATCCGATACCCTTTCGGGCGCAAGGCCCGGGGCGCGTCAGGAGATGTTGGAGTCCTATGTGAAGAGGCTGGAAGGACTGGAAAAGATTGCCATGTCTTTTCACGGGGTCAACAAGTCTTATGCCATTCAGGCGGGCCGCGAGGTCCGTATTATGGTTGAAGGAAAAATCGTCAATGACGATCAGGCATTTGTTCTTTGTAAGGACATTGCAAAAAAGATTGAAAAGGAATTGACCTACCCGGGTCAGATCAAGGTTATCGTGATCCGGGAGACCAGGGCCATGGAATATGCCAAGTAGTTTTCTTCAAATGCGGCGCCCTTTTTTCCAATCCCCCATTGCCTCTTCAGCTTCGAGGCACTTCATCTCCTAACACTGATTACAAGGGATGGCTATGTCCAGACCCGTGTTCAGATCATCTTTATCGTTACGAATGAACGATTTTTCTACCCAAGACCGTGCAGGGCCCCCTGTACAGTTGCTCTTCATCCTTTATCGTTGCCATACTCGCGTCGGCGGGTATCCAGACATGCCGCGACCTAAAAACATATCTGAATGGCTGTGTTTTTTTATCGTTCAAACAGCTATTGAACGTAATCTACTCTATCACTTCAATTGACACATAGCCGGGCTTCCACTATCATACCCTATTAAGATAAAAAAGATATTCAGGCTTTTTAGGAGGAACACATGACAACCATGACCGGGGGTGAAGTTATCGCCACGATGCTCAATAAAGAGGGTGTTGAAAAGGTATTCGGCATTATTGACGGCACCTATTTCGGGCTCTATTCCAAGTTTTCCGCCAACGGAATTGAGCTCATTACACCCAGACACGAGGCCACTGCCGCACACATGGCCGGGGCATACGCCAGGCTTACGGGTAAGCTGGGGGTCTGTATCGCGAGCAGCGGTCCCGGGGTGGCAAATGTATTAGCCGGTGTGGCCGTGGAGAACGCCGAGGGTAACCGGGTGCTTTTAATCACCAGTTCCCGGCGTACGGGGATTATTTACCCGGACCGGGGTGGGGCATACCAGTACTTCAACCAGGTGGCGGTTATCAAACCCATGGCTAAATGGTCGGGCTCGGCCTCATCTTTTGCCCGAATACCGGAATTGATGCGACGGGCCCTGCGCATATGCTACAGGGGAAGGCCCGGCGTGGTACATTTAGACGTTCCCGACGAATTGATGAACGGAAAGAACAAGACAGCCGGTTTCTGGTCTCCCGGCCAGTATCGCAGCATGGTTCCGATTCATCCTGCTTTAAAACAGGTTAACAAGGCAGCAAAAATGCTCGCGAAGGCTGAATTGCCTGTCATCCATGTGGGGAGCGGTATTATCCACTCGGGCGCTTACGATGAGCTGGCCTCGGTGGTTGAGATACTTAATGCGCCGGTAACGACATCATGGTCTGCTCGGGGTGTCCTTCCGGAGACATCAGAGCTTGCATGGCCAATGGTTAACCTGAAGGCGGTAAATCATGTTCGAAATGCCGCAGATCTGGTCCTGTGTTTAGGCTCCAGGCTTGGCGAGACAGACTGGTGGGGCAAGGCACCCTACTGGAGACTCCCGTCCGAACAAAAATTGATCCAGGTTGACATAGACGAGGAAGTCTTGGGTGTCAACAAGCCCACAGATCTGGCCATTTTAGGCGACACAAAGGTCTTTCTCAGCCAGTTGCTGGAAAGGCTTCGGGACATGGAATCTGAGATCCCAAAGAAGTCCAGGCAATTGAAGGTGGCAAATCTCGCAAAAGAACGGGACAAGGACCGTGCTAAGTTAGACGAAAAACTGTCCGACAGATCAGCGCCCATGATCACGGCACATGTGGCTTCTGTCTGCCGGGAGGTCTTCGATGACGATGCGGTGGTTGTCTTTGACGGGGGCAATACTGCCGTCTGGGCCAATTTCTATCACCAGGTACGTGTGCCCAACACACAGCTTTCAACTCACCACTTCGGCATGTTGGGAGGCGGAGTGGGACAGACCCTTGGCGCCGCGGTGGCAAGGCCTGATAGCCAGGTTTACTGTATCATAGGTGACGGTGCATTCGGCTTTCACCCCCAAGAGATAGAGACCGCCGTGCGGAACAACCTGAAGGTCATATTCCTTGTCTGCTGTGATAAGCAGTGGGGAATGGTCAAGATAAACCAGCAGTTTGCCTTGAGGCCCGTCAAGACCATGATAAAGAAGTCCTTAGGACCGGAAGAGACGATAAATGCCGATCTGGGCGAGATCGAATTTGACAAACTGGCCCAGGCCATGGGAGCCCACGGTGAGAGGGTGGCCGATCCCGCGGACCTTGGGCCGGCCCTTGAGCGCTGTATTGCCTCGAATAAGTGTTCGGTCATTCA
>DAOUXC010000079.1 GCA_030666795.1 Desulfobacteraceae bacterium | reverse complement strand
CGACAAGACATTGTTTGAATTTTAGAATTTTGGTCATTGGAATTTGTTTGATCTTTGGGATTTGACATTTGGAATTTCAATCACTCAATGAAACTACAACAAAGCAAAGTCTCTATGGGGCTAACCCAGAGCCGGGCCCTCTGGACCCGGATATTTACTACGTTCACCCCCAATCCTCCATCATCTTTTTGAAGGTCTTTTGTCCTGCCATGAGCACGCCTACAAAACCGCCACCGGGATTACCCCAGGCGCCGGCAAGATAAAGCCCTTCAACCGGTGTCCTGTTATCAATCCTGTTCATGAAGGCATTGTCCATGGATTGTTCAAAACCGTAGATGGCCCCTTGCGTATTTCCGGTGTAGCGCTGGTTTGTGAGGGGCGTGGCCGCCTCCCTGACCTCGATCATGGAAGAGAGACCGGGAATGACATCCTTCTCCGCCCTCTGAATGAGGATGTCCGTCCATCTCTCCTTTTCCTTATGGTAGGCATCCTTAATCCCTTTCCAATAATCGTCTTCAAATCTTTGCCAGGGTTCATACCCGCACAGGAAAAGCAGCATTAACGTGGAAGTCCCCGGTCTGGAGTAGCCTTTAAAAACATTATCATAAATGCTGACACTATAAGATCCTTTGGCGACCTCACCCTTTATACAGGATTGATAATCGGCTTCAATTCCTCTTCCCGGCGAGACATGGGTGCTGAATCCCTTTATTCTGCCCCGTAATTCCCGGTTCAGCCCGAGCCATACGATAAAGGTTGAAATACTCGGCTTGTACCCATTCAGCTTTTTTAAATAATCGCCCGGCGCAGCATCCGGGGGCAGCATCTCCTTGAATGTGGCAAGGGCGCTGGCATTACTGACAACGGCCCTTGCCGGGAGGGTCTTACCGCCTGAAAGCTGAACCCCTCTCACGGCACCGCTTTTAACCAGAATTTTTTTCGCGGGGGTTTCATAAAGGACCTTGCCACCGGCCTCTTCGATTACGCCGGCCAAAGCATAGCTCAAATCCTGAGACCGCTCTTTGATATGGTATGAACCGTTTTTGAGATACCCGCCGGTAGCAACCGCGTAGTAGAAACCGGACAGTTTGGAGGGAGGCAGGCCATAATAGCCCCACAGGGCGGCCAGTATATCCTGAAGATCCGGGTCCTTTACATGGTCATTCAACAGGTCGGCCAAGGTCTTGTTCCGGACGTTCCACATCCTGCCGTACTGAAGGGGGAAAATAGGCTTGAAGATGAGCTTGAACCATCTCCCTTTCCGCGAGTAGTTATCCGTCTCTTCGGCAACAGCGACTAATTCCCTTACAAAGCCCCTTATGCCTTCGGCCTCGGACGGGAAGTGTTCGCTAAGAAGACGTATATAGCCTTCCGGGTCTTTCTGTGGGACCGAGATATCCAGGTCCGGGGTCTTCAGACGATAGATTTCCGGGAGTTGAACGAGTTGTATCTTCTCAAGAATTCCCAAATGCTTAAGCAAGCGTTCCGGACCATTGTTGTGGATTGACGTGCCGTGCAGGGAGACCTCGAATGTGAATTTCCCCCCGGCACGGTCAAAGGAGGTTGCATACCCGCCAGGGATATTGTGCTGTTCGACTACCGTTACCGGAATACCCTGCTTTGCCAGAAGGGCCCCGCAGCACAGGCCCCCCAAACCGGCCCCGATGATGACGGTGGGATAATCGGTTTTAGGACCCATCTTAGCGGCATGGGCCGAAATCTTTCTCCAGTCAAAGGCAACGGATGCGGTCGTCATGGCAGAAATGGCCAGGAAAGAACGTCTTGATAATTTTGTCTCAAACATGAAATGACCCCCCTTTCAGACAGAAATGTTCACGTTATAAAATCGCTTTCGCGATTTTATAAAAAGCGGCTACGCCGCTTAAAAAAATGGAAATTTCTATACTCAAGTTGGGGAAATATTATAATGAAGCGGTTTTCACTGCAAACGGAAACCGATAAAACGGATAAAGGGCTGATAAAGTGTATTTATTCGGGACAAGGAGTTTATTGTCTTCCTAAGTGGTTACGGAGGGGTTCATAATATGACATAATTTGTAATAAATTTGACCGGTTTGTCGAAATAGATTATATTAAGCACTGTTACTTTTAATCCCTTAAGCCATCCTGTTACAGCGGTGTGGTGGGTGCTTTGCAATACGGGTTGGCGGAATGTGTATTGTTTTTTGCCGGTCGTTATCATGGCTCAAAATCAACCATATCAGGACTCGTAGAACAGGCTTGTATTATGCTTAAAATTGATTATCGAGACATTATTGAAAACGCTGATTTAGAAAAAATTTCACAGTTTTTTGCTAAGCATAGAGAGCGCATATACGGTCTGATCCGAGAAGGCCTAGAAAAGGGACCGTCCACTTCTTATACTCGGCATATATCAGATCATCCTAAAGGCCAAAGACGGAGCCGGCGCTTCCTTGACGCCTTTAACGAAGCCCTGAGGGGCAGGGTAGATGTTTTTTTAAATGATCAACAACGGATAGGTTATAAACGAGCCGTGGAGGGCTACAACTTAGAAGATGTTTTTACCTACAAAATGGTCTTCAGGGAAGTATTGTGGAATTTTATTAATGACTATAATGCTGAACAGAAAGATGACAAAGATTTGATAAATTTAAATGATGTAAGATTCATTGAACATTTGATCGGTTACTCTAACTACCTATTGTCCTATCCTTTTCTTAAGACGCGGGACGAAATTATCAATCGTCGTAGAAAGCAACTTCGTCAGCTTCATCTCTATGCCGCAAAAGTTGTGTCAGTTTTTCAAGAGGAGGAACTCCGGGCATGTGCAAACCAGGGCATATATGATATCTTTGGTCTTGATGGTTCTTTTCTTGTGCCTTATCTCAAGAAAGAAGATCTCGGCAAATGGAACAAGGGAAAACTGATTGGACTTCATCTCTCTCCTGAGTTCGTCGAGAGAACCGCTTTTGCAGTTGCCCACTCAAGCAAAGAGATGGCTATTGATGTCAATAATGAACTGGTCCCCTTTAATGAGGCGATGGAACCGGATCACTTCAAAGTTATCTGCATCCCTATACACAGTCGCAATTTTTACGTTACAGCACTGTTTTTCATTCATGACCAGGGCCGTATCTTCAAGTTTGAAAAGTTTGACAAGAACCTGTTGTATCAGTTTGCTTATTTTACGGGATCTGTCTTATCAAACTCTCTTATGGTCTCAGAAATAGCGCATAAGCAGAAAGAATTGCGCAACTTAACAGCACGGTTGATCTCCATTCAAGAAGAAGAGGGAAAGAGAATTGCAGCTAACATTCACGACACTATTACTCAAGCCCTTACTGCCATTGGTTACAAGGCCCTCCTTTGCCAGGAATTAATGGAAAAGGACCCATTGAGATTGAATGATGAATTGAATCATCTCGTGCTCAACATCAATGAAGCACTAAGGCAATCCCGTCAGATAATAAGTAACCTTCGGCCAAAGATATTGGATGATCTTGGCATAGTTGCTGCTATTAAGAAACTGGTTGTTGATTTCAAAGAGGATTCAAATCTGGAAGTAAATCTCATATGCCCGGAAAAACTAAATGTAAATCCCGATATAAGCATTGCGTTTTTCCGGATCCTTCAAGAGGCTCTTCGTAATGTAAAAAGGCATGCCCGTGCTTCAGAAGTGAACATTTCCCTAACCGTGAACGGTAAAAAGCAGCTATGCTTGATAGTGAAGGATGACGGCCAGGGATTTAATGCCCCTGGAGATACCCAAGCGGCCAAGAATTCAGGGTTGGGGCTGTTGACCATGCGTGAAAGGGCCGAAGACTTGAGAGGACAATTCAAGGTAACCTCCCTGGTCGGAGAGGGATGTCAAATGCTGGTAACCGTTCCATTATAATTGTGAGCAGGAATTCATGGCGCCTAATATCAGAGTTTTGGTTGTTGACGATCACGTCATTGTCCGGGAAGGCTTGAAGGCGCTTTTGGAGCTGGAAAATGACATAGACGTGGTTTACGAAGCGGCTTCAACCATGGAGTGCCTCGAAGTGCTCGACAAACATTGTCCTGACATTGTTTTGATGGACCTTAAAATGCCGGGTGTCGGAGGAATTGAAGCCGTCCGTCTGATCAAGCAGAACCACCCTCAAATGAAGGTTGTTTTGCTCACGAATTATGATGACGAAGAATATGTCGTTGAGGCAATAGAGGCAGGAGCAGACGGTTATGTGCTGAAAGATGTGAAAAAAGGTGATTTGATCAGGATAATACGTTTGGTCTTAGAAGGGCATGCCTTTATTGATCCTTCTGTGACAAATAAAGTATTTCGTCATTTGAAGAACTTGGGTGTGTACGAAAAAACTTTTTCGCGGCCCATGCTTACTCACAGGGAACTTCAAATCCTTGAGTGTGTGGTGGATGGAAAGTCAAACAAACAGATAGCCGAAGCTGTCTGCCTCTCTTTAGACACTATAAAGTCACACCTGAAAAATATATATCAGAAGTTAGGCGTCTCCAAACGTTCACAAGCCGTAAAAACGGCCATCAAAGAAGGTTTTATCCATCTCTCCCGGTAATTTCAGACCTGAAAAAACATCATCTCAATAAATCGTAAGCTTTCACCCTTTTGGGTGTGCACTTTTCACCTGATAGGGGGATTTACAATGTCCCTTTACTCCGCTATTCAAAAAATATGTAAGGGGAAATGGCGGTATTATTAAAACCGATCCTGAGACACATTTGATACGGTGGGCAGGAAAATGTGGAGGGAGGGATGGAGAAGGGAATGATTACCCGGCCCATTGATCTTCATGGCCGTAATGTCCTGGTGACAGGGGCTGCTCGAGGGATTGGGGCCGCAACCGCATTGGTTCTGGCAAGAGAGGGGGCCGATGTGGCCGTAGCAGATATTATATCCACGCAAGAGACGGTGAAAAAGATTGAAGAATTGGGATGCCAGGCATCGGGCATCAAGGTCAACATCGCCAAAGCTTCCGACGTAAAAAAAATGGTAATAGAAGCCGTGGATGTTTTTGACCACATAGACATACTCGTCAACAACGCAGGTGTGGTTCATAGAGATACCCTGATGGAAACTTCTGAGGCCACATGGAATCGGGTCATTGACATTATTCTTAAGGGCGCATTTTTATGTATTCAGGCCATGTATCCCCATATGAGAGAGCAGGGATATGGTAAAATTGTTAATGTCAGTTCCATCTCCGGCATTATCGGAGGAGCCGTATCCAGGCCCGGTGATACCCCTGAACAGATCAGGGGAAGATTGGGGCCGGCGTATGCGGCAGCCAAGGGAGGAGTTATAGCGCTTACGAGATGGGCCGCTAAAGACATAGCAAAAGACGGCATTTACGTGAATTGTATAGCTCCAGGGGCTTGTGAGACGGAAATGACGCGGGGCTATGATTATGGGGTCCAGGCCCTCCCCATTGCAAGGATGGGGCATCCCAATGATATGGCAGAGGCAATCCTTTTTCTGGCCTCAGACGCTTCAAATTATATCACGGGACAGGTTCTGAATGTCGACGGTGGTTGGGTTATGGCGTAATTTTTTATGATTTGAGACAAAGCCTCACAAAAAGCGGGGGAAAGAATAATGAACGTAGGCAAATTATTGACCAAATCAGCACGATCTTTTCCTGATAATTTGGCGATAGCACATGGCCCCAAGAAATTAACTTATGCTGGATTCAACTCCCGGGCCAACCGTCTGGCAAATGCCTTATATAAACTGGGGATAAAACAGGGAGATAATATTGCTTTGCTTCAATATAATTACCCTGAAATGTTAGAGTCCATGTTTGCCTGTTTTAAGGCGGGTTGTGGAGCGGTGCCTATTAATTTTCGTCTTCACCCTAATGAATTTTCCTTTATCATTGACCACTCTGAGTCCAAGGCCGTTATTTTATCACCTGAATTCAATGAAGCAATCATAGAAATCCGTGAGCGCATACCTTCGGTCCCTCATCTTATCACTTTATCCGGTGCTGAGAATGTGCTCTTAGATTATGAAAAACTGATATCTATTGAATCCGACGAATTTACGGATGCTGATGTGCAACCCGATGATCTGGCCTGGCTTTTTTACACATCAGGAACGACAGGTATGCCCAAAGGCGCAATGTTGACGCACCGCAACTTGATTGCAATGACCATGAATTTCTATGCAGACATATGCCCGGGATTCGGTGATGATGATGTGATTTTACACGCAGCCCCGCTTTCACATGGAAGTGGGTTATACGCATTGCCCAACATAGGCAAAGCGGTGCCTAACGTAATCCTTGAGTCCAAATCATTTGATCCTGAACTGGTTTTTAAGACCATTGAAGAATACCGAATTACGAATATGTTCGCTGCGCCGACCATGATAAAACTGATGGTAGACAGTCCTGCGGTGGACCGATACGACCACAGCTCACTTAAGTCCCTGAATTATGGCGGCGCTCCGATGCTTGTCGAGGACTTGAAGAATGACATGGTAAAATTAGGACCCTGCCTTGTACAATTGTTTGGTCAGGCTGAATCTCCTATGACCATTACCTATCTGTCACACAAGGATCATGTCCAGGAAGGCACCCCGAAGCAAATGGAGCGGCTTGCGTCAGCTGGCATCCCGCGTACGGACGTAGAGGTTAAGATCTTTGACCCCGATGACAAAGAACTGCCATTTGGTGAAATGGGTGAAATCGTAACGCGTTCCGATCTGGTCATGAAGGGGTACTGGCGTAATACCGAAGCCACGGCAGGCACGATTAGGAACGGCTGGCTTCATACCGGCGATATGGGCTTCATGGATGAAAGTGGCTATCTGTTCATTATGGATCGCTCCAAGGATATGATCATTTCCGGTGGGGAAAATATTTATCCCCGTGAAATTGAGGAAGTCCTTGTGCAACATCCTGCGGTCAGAGAGGTCGCAATTATCGGAGTCCCGGATCCCAAATGGGGTGAGGCTATCAAGGCGGTTGTTACATTTGTTGAGGGTAAATCCGCCACGGAAGATGAATTGATTGTCTTTTGCAAGGATAATATCGCGAGCTATAAAAAGCCCAAGTCAGTAGATTTTCTGGATGAATTGCCCAAGAATAATTACGGAAAGATATTGAAAAGGGAGTTACGGGCAAAATATTGGGAAGGAAAAGAGCGTAAAGTCTAATCTTACGCAGTGACAAAACCCAAGTTATTGAGAGAACAAGATCAGACTGATGTCTCAATAAATTGGCTAAGATCGGAAAGGAGGTGACAATAGTATACAGGCAGCCTGCTGAGCCGAAGTAGGCTATAACGCTTACCAAAAAATTACGAAGAGGAGGGCATTGGAAAATGGATGAGAGAGGTAAAAAAATTAGTCGAAGAGACTTTTTGAAATCCACGGCAGCTGTGGGCGCGGGCGCCATGGCTTTTGGAAGCGTCAGAGGAATACTGAATGCCGCTCCAAAGAAAGCCGGGGACAAGGTCTGGACAATGAAGTATGATTGCTACATTCCCCAGACCGCTCCAACAGCCCAATTAGATGATTGGTTCCTTGACAGGATTGTCGAGAAGAGCAAAGGCCAAATAAAGGTTGAAAAGTACTGGGCGTCCTCACTTCACAAGGTGGGCGAGCATCTGCCTGCAGTGCGGGATGGTATATCCGAGATTGCCTTAATAAGTTATGGGTATTATCCGGCAATGGTTCCCCTGAGCCGGGGTCTGGAATGGTATTACAAAGGTTGCGATCATTCAGATACCCTGCTCAAAGTCTGCCGGGATATGTATGCCAGATATAAACCGATGCGTGATGAATGGGAGATAAATAATAACTCCAAGGTCCTGTACTTCACCAACTGGGACTACTGTCCTCTGCTTATGAAAAAGCCCGTGAAAAAGGTAGAAGATCTCAAGGGATTGAAAATCCGAGGCTATGGCATAGGTGCAGACACAATGGACAGGCTGGGTGGTCGAGGTATGCCCGTCATCGCATCCGAGGTGTATCCATCTTTGGAAAGAGGGATCCTTGATGGGGTTTTTGCGTTTTGTTTTATCACGGCAGACAAAATGAAGCTATGCGAACAGGCACCGTATGTCGTCGAAATCGGAGCCGGGGCTCATGCACCAACAACCGTGATCATGAACATGGACCTTTGGAAAGCCTTGCCGACAAATCTCAAAGATATCTGTCTCGAAACCGCTAACGATATTTATGAATGGCAATACGTGAAATTGTACGGCAGGTTATTGCATGAAAGCGTAGATAGCATTAAAAAAATAGGGGGTAAATTTTCCAAATGGCCTGATGCGGAAATGGAAAAGGCCAGAAGTATGGTCCAGCCTGCTCAGTGCAATGCCTGGATCGAAAAAGTAGCCAAACCAAAGGGTTTTAACGGTGTGGAATTCCAGGCCAGGGTGGATGAGCTGATAGCAAAATACGAGCCTCAAGGAAAGCTCCCCATTCCCTATGATATTTATATGAAGAAGTATGGTTAACATGATTATTGCCCCGGGAAGAGGGCAGTGCTAATTCGGAAGAAGGCAGGCAAGAGGTGACAGGGCTAAATGCTGGAATTTTCTTAACTGACTCTTGCCTGTTTTCATTTGGTTAGAAATAATTCGCCATATCTGATACCAACAATCAAAAGGATCCCTAATAATGGAAGAAAATAACGTAATTTTATCAAAAATTACTCGATGGTATAGGCATTTTTGTATTTTCTTTGGGGTCATAGCTGGATTGACTATTCTTGTCATGATGTTAAGCACTACGGTTGATACAACGCTTCGCTATGTCTTTTCTCGCCCTGTTCCCGGAGTCTTTGAACTCAATGAGGTGCTCTTAGTGGTTTGTGTATTCATGGGATTGGCCTGGACCCAGATTGAACGGGGACATATTCGCGTAGTCCTGATACTGAGGAAGCTTCCCCCCAAATGGATTGTTGTTGTCGATTTATTGGTATGGGTCACGTGTTTCGTAATAATCACATTTATTGGCATACAGAGCGCCAGGGAAGCACTCCATTCATTTCACATACGGGAGTTTAGATGGGGCTCTGTGCAAATGCCTATCTGGTGGGCAAAAGCTCTCGTGCCTATCGGCTTTTGGATGATGTCCTTGCAGTTGATCATTGACATATGGACCGATATTTACAGGTTGCTGGGTCGTCTTCCTCTCCAAATTCCGGATGTAGTATCAGAAGATATTGATTAATATGAAATCAATGTCTTTTAATATACGCGAAAAGACAAGGAGATTTCCAAAATGATGGAACCCGGGTTAGCCGTTGGTATCAGCATATTTGTAGTACTTTTTCTTTTGAGCTTTGGGCTTCCTGTTTATGCGTCGCTGGGCATCACCGGGATACTTGGTTGTCTGGCAATAAAGGGCCCCCATTTAGCTTTCGCTCAATTAAAGGTATTTCCCTATGCAAACACAGCGAGTTACCTTCTTGTGGTGATACCTCTGTTCATTATCATGGGTCACTTCGCTTTCCGGGCCGGGCTAAGCCGGGATACCTATAATATTGGAAAGACATGGCTGTCACGTTTCCCCGCCGGAATCGGCATGGCAACGGTTATTGGTTGCGCCGGTTTTGCCGCATGTACCGGTTCAAGCGTTGCCACGGCCGCTACCATGGGAACAATCGCCATTCCTGAAATGCTAAAACTGGGCTATGATCGAAAGATAGCCTGTGGCATTGTCGCGGCAGGAGGGACGCTTGGCATCCTCATTCCACCCAGTGTAATCTTGGTTTTCTATGGCTCAATTACGGATACATCCGTAGGCGCCTTGCTGGTTGCCGGGTTTATACCCGGACTCATAAGCATTATCATCTATTTACTTGGCCTGCTATTTCTGGGATGGATTTATCCCACCCTTACGCCTGACGCGCGCAGCGTGCCCTGGCGGGAAAGACTTAGCGCCCTGAAAGGGGGTTGGGGATTGGGACTGCTGTTTGTAGTTGTTATTGGTGGTCTTTACCTGGGCTTTTTTACCCCGACTGAGGCCGCATCCACTGGCGCCTTCTTTGCTCTCATCATGTTATTAATCAGGAGGAAACAAGCTGGGAAATTGAGTACCGCACTCAGCGTATCCTTTGTGAATACACTACGAACGACCTGCATGGTCTTTCTTGTTCTCATGGGAGCAGGGCTATACAGCTTTTTCCTCACATTGGCCCAGGTTCCCCAGACGCTCTCCGCGTGGGTGGCTGGATTACCCATTCCGCCTGTTGGCATTATTGGACTTTTTTTGGTTTTACTTATTCCCCTTGGGATGTTCCTGGATTCCTTCTCCGTACTTGTGATCTCCCTTCCAATTATATTTCCCGTTGTAGTGAATCAATTAGGATACGATGCCATATGGTTTGGTATCCTCTGTACCAAAATGTGTGAGTTTGGTCTGATTACCCCACCCGTGGGGCTCAACGTATATGTGCTCGCCAGCGTCCGTCGCGACGTGCCTTTGACGGATATTTTCAAGGGTTGTTTATGGTTCCTTCTCTTTGATGTGGTCACGATTATTGTTCTATGGCTTTTCCCAGTTTTGAGCACTTGGCTGCCGGGCACCATGTACACATGGAAATGAGGCTGTGGAATGATTTGTGAAGGGGTGGGGGGTATAAGAAATTGAAATTATTAGATTTGAAGGTGAATAAAGTTTACAAGTGGTTACAATTACTAAAGAAATAAAGAAAAAAATAGGGTAGAATGAAGAAGAGGGATGAATGGGATCAAATTATCTTGGTAACGGCTTGATAACCAGCCGGCAGTTTTGTAGCCGGTCTGGTTGATTAAGAGGTGTACGCCCGTTTAAAATAAATATTTTGACATATGTGTAATTACACACTAAAATTAACATGAAAAATAAAACTTAAAATTCTTGCGATGACAAAAACTGATAAATTAAATCAAAAGATCAGAAAGAATCCGAAAAATATTAAGTTCCAAGACCTTATAAGCTGGCTGGAAGATAATGGCTTCTCTCTTGACAGAGTAAACGGGAGTCACCATATTTTTGTACATCCGATTATAGAAACACCTGTTAATATTCAAAAAAAGAAAGATGGTACAGCTAAAACTTATCAGGTAAAACAAGCCATTAAAATTATTGATGGAGAATAAGCATGGAATATACTTTAAAAATTTTTCCTGATCCCGAAGGCGATGGTGATTATATAGCTGAGATTGAAGAGCTTAAAGGATGCTCAGCATTTGGAGAAACTCCGGAAGAAGCTCTTAAAGAAATAGAGATAGCTATGAAATTATGGATCGAAACCGCCAAAAAACATGGGAAACCTATTCCAAAACCAAAAAGCCAAATTATCAATGAACCGAAAAAACGATTCAATGTGATTTTCCCTGAATCCCTCCTAAAAGATGTAGACGAATATAGAGGAAAACATGGTTTGAAACGTTCTGAACTTCTCGCTGCCGCTGCCGAACAATTTATTTCTTCTCAGCACTAACATAGAGTAGACGGCAAATATGCCGCCCGTCTTTTTGTGTCAAAGGGTCAAATCTCCTATTAGCTCTTTCTTATTCTTTTCTTTATCCCTGCCTGGATATTCTATTCTTATTGGAAGTGACATAGGCAGAGTTATACAATACATGTTTTGAAATGACAAAAGCTAATAGGAGATTTGATAATCATATAAAGGGCTGTAGGTCATAGTTATAATATAGGCACCTCCCTATCCATAGCAAAACATGCTATGGAACCAGTACGCGTAAGCGTAACAAATTTTATG
>DAOUXC010000235.1 GCA_030666795.1 Desulfobacteraceae bacterium | reverse complement strand
TACGGCGTATTGGCGCCGGCCGGGATGGCGTTCTGCGGATGGCCGCTCCTGGCACCTGCGCTTTCAAACTGGTTCGTCAAGCGCCGCGGCCTTGCGCTGGGCCTCGGTCAGATGGGTGCCGGTATGAGTTTTGTATATGGTATATTCGCTGAATTCACGATATCCCAAATTGGATGGCGAAATGCCTATTTTGTTTTAGCTGCATTTCTGATCCTCTTCCTGTTACCCGTGTTTACCCTTTTATTCAAATATCGGCCCGAGGAAAAAGGCCAGACGGCATACGGAAATCCGGCGTGCCTGAAAGGCACAGGATCTGTTGAAGAGAAGGGGCACCAGAATAATCCCTCGTCTCAGGATTGGACTTTTGGCGCTGCAATGAGAACCCTCCGGTTCTGGCTCATGGTGTTGTCCATGTTTCTATTTTGGGGGATAGCCGCTTATCTCGTACTCGCCCATCAGGTCAACTTTTCAGTTGATGTGGGATACAGCAGTCTTTTCAGTGCCTCCGTGTTCGCGCTCTTCGGCATTTTCATGGTGGCCGGCCAGTTCTCCTCATCTGTATCGGACTGGATCGGTCGTGAAATCACCGTTACCCTGGCAACCATTCTCTCGATCGGCGCATTAATCGCATTGATTATGGCCAAAGATACTTCTAAACCCTGGCTATTGTATCTCTATGCATCCGGATTCGGCTATGGGGCCGGACTCTATTCACCCACCATCTTTGCCGGTATGGCCGACATTTTTCACGGAAAGAACTTTGGTCCAATAGCAGGTTCTCTACTTACGGGGATGGGGTTAGGCGGCGCAATCGGTCCCTGGTTTGGTGGATATCTCTATGACATTTCAGGGAGCTACAACAGCGCCTTCATTTTCTGTATGGTATGCCTATTCCTTGCCTGCGTTGCCTTTTGGATGGCCGCCCCTGGAAAGGCAGTCCGGCCTGCAACCACTCCTAATCAGGCGCACTCCCGGGCTGGTAACCAATCCTGCCATAAAAGGGGACATAGGTTCCAAAAAGTTTCAACCTGATAGTAGAGTTATTATTTTGGGATCATCTCCTGATGAGTTGGCTTCAGGCAGGGATAAGCGGGGAGATCCGCTTGAATTCTCGGACCCGTTTCTCCAACTAAATAGGAGAAGAACCTTTATTTAAGGATTGGTCCCCTTTCCTCTCCTTGTCACGCCGTCTTGTCTCGTCGTAGCCATTGGCGAAGACGGAAGCCCTTGGCGTAGGCGGAACCTCCGCCATCCGCCCCTTACTATTGTATGCCGTCAAGTTATTTGATTATTTAAGGACGTCCCCGATCCCACCGATCCTCAAAAGTCAAGCATGACCACGGAGTGGCTTGCGCCCAAAGGGCAAGGGGCGGAATCGGGGAAAGGGTGAAACGGGGAAACGGGCGGAGGGCGGTCTCTGAGAATCCGGATTCAGTATAAGTTTCTGAAAACACTGGATTCCGGCCGCAGTTTATCCCGCACCTGATGCGGGGCCGGAATGACGGAAAAGAGGACTTTTCGACTTTTTACAAGTCCATCAGGATTACTCCATGTTTGTCTAACTTCTTAAAGAAGTCGTTGATATCGAACATCACGGATAATTGCTCAACTTAGGTTACAGAAAAGCCGCCAACATGTTTTTCCCTTCCTCCGGCGGTGCTGAAATCCAGTAGACAATTGCCTCGCGGCGGAAAATGTAGTGCACCTGACCCATGCCCATAAACCGGTATACCGTGATGCCATCGATGATCAGGGTTTCCGGATGGTGGAACGGCGAACGGGGATTTTCAGTCATTTTGGCCACCATGCTCTCCGTCTGCTCCCGGGCGAGGGTGATGGTTTTGCTTCGAGAGATCCAGACTATGGCCGGCTGACCCTGGGCGGACCGGTAGTTGCCGATTACCCCGGCTTCCACGGTGATCTCTTTGCCATGCAGACTGTTGATCTTTTCAAGCGCCTGGCTATCGGTGAACAGCTTGACCCGTTGCAGTTTGCTGATTGCTTTTGGCAGGAGAGTGCTGAGGTCCTGCTGTTTCGCGGGTTGGGGCCCACAGGTTGAAAGCATGATAATGATGAAAAAGGGGTAGAAAATTCTCATTTTTACTTGACTCCAACCTCCGTTACAGCACGGCGTTGCCCGACCCTAATTCGCAATTGGCCAATTCGCGAAGAACGCGCGTCTTTGAAGGAGGATTTGTCCGTGCTCGTTCATAAAGGGGTCAGATCTGCTTTTGACTCTTGCTTATTTAAAAGCATTCAGCGAACCGCTGTAAGGTTTATTGATTTTAAATAACAAAAAACCCCGGTCTCAATCTGAGAAACGGGGTTTTTGTGTGCCCTGAATCATGGCTTTCTCCAAATGCGATTTACGAATGAAAAATCATTCAGTCTTTTAAAATATCTGTTTTTTCAACAGCACTTATATCTCAAGTGACAGAAAAGTCAAGCGTGGCTACGCAGTAGCCAGACGACAGACGACCCGGCGTCGCCTTAAGGCTATGCCGCGGCAGGCAGAGGGCAAAGGACGGCAAGGCAGATGACAGACGACAGATGGCAGATGGCAAGGGGTGGAAACGGGGAAAGGGGGAAACGGGGTAAAGCTGAAGCGGGGAATGGGCGAAGTAGAGAAACGGGGAAGGTATGAACAGAAACAGCGAAACGGCGTGTCGGAGAAGCGGGGAATCCGGGTTCAGTATTAGTTTCTTGTAAAATACTATGTGGTCTGGTAAATTGGTTGCAGAACGAATCCTCAATGGGTGGGGGTAGGCATATGGACAAAGAATTCTGGACGGTCACCGAAGTGATCGAGATCTTTCAGATCGACGAGAGTTTCCTTGCCGAACTGGAGGAAGAGGATGTCATATGCCCGACCTGCCGCGAAGACCCTCCAGCCAAGCTGTTTTCTTCCATGGATATGGAGAAACTGCGATTTGCAAAAGATCTAATCGATGATATGGGTGTTAACCTGGCCGGTGTTGAGGTAGCCCTCAGAATGAGACAGGGCATGCTGGACATGAGAAGGCAGTTTGATGCCATCCTGGAGGACCTGGCACGGCAACTCCGGGAAAGATTTCCAAAGGATTCCTGAAAACTGTCCTGCTATAACCTGATATCCCGTCTCAGGTCTTCTTCGTAAAATCCGTCCATCTTCTCCGCTGCTTCGAGAATCCCGCTGTCATCCGTCCGGGGCACTTTGACTGCCAGTTTCACCATGAGATCGCCCCGCTGCTTTGTTTTGAGGTTGACGGCCCCCTTTCCTTTCAATTTCAGGGTCTGGCCGCTCTGGCTTTTTGGGGGAACCTTGAGCTTCACCTGGCCGTCTATCGTGGGGATGGTGATGGTTCCGCCTGCCATGGCTTCGCGAACGGTCACGGGTATTTCCATGTAAAGGTTGTCCTTTTCCCTTTTCAAAAGAGGGTGTGGCTTTAGATGGATGATCAGATAGAGGTCTCCGGGCTTGCCGCCGTTGAATCCCGGTTCGCCTTTGCCTGCCACTCGAACCTTTGAACTCTCTTTTACGCCTTGCGGGATGACCACTCTGATCTTTTCCGTACCAGGGACCTGACCGCTGCCGCCGCACTGCGAACAGGGATTTCCTTTTTTGCCGTGTCCTTTACAGTTGGGGCAGGGTTTGGTGAAGTGCATGGGGCCTTCCGCCACGTTCAGCCGACCGGAACCACCGCACGTGGTGCATGTGGTCATGGTGGAATTTGGATCCGTTCCCGACCCTTTACATGCCTCGCAGGCCTTAATCTTTTGCATGGAAAGTTCGGTCTCAAATCCTCTTAACGCGGATATGAGATCAACGGTCATCTCATGTTCAAGATCCCTTCCCGTGGAAGACATGGTCGTACCGAAGCCTTCCCGCCCGGTTTTGAAACCGAAAAGATCGCCGAAGACATCCTCATAGTTCTGGTATTGTCCAAACCCTTGCCCGGCCCTGCCGGCCCTGCCTTCCTGTTGAAAGGAGTTCCACTGCCTGTACTCCCGGGCCTTTTCAGCGTCAAATCCCGCCCGGAGGCCTTCTTCCCCGAATTCATCATAAATTTTTCTCTTTTCCTTATTGCCAAGGCAGTCATAAGACTCGGATATTTCCTTGAATTTTTGTTCCGCTTCCTTATTGCCGGCATTGATGTCAGGATGCCATTTCCTGGCAAGTTTCCGGTAGGCCTTTTTTAACTCACTCTCAGATGCGTCTTTTGAAACACCGAGAATTTCGTAATAATCTTTGGACATGAATCACCTTTTATGGACACTCTTGTGCAAAATAAGTTTTATTTCGGGACAGAAATGTGCATTAAGAATTTTCTGAAAACATTCTATAATAAAAGTCCCCCTTTTTAAAGGGGGATTTAGGAGGATTTTCAACCCGTTGCATAAAATCCCCCCTTGCCCCCCTTTATTAAAGGGGGGTCACGTTGCCTTTAACTTATGACATCCGCTTTTGGACAGCAATGTTCTATAAATTATTTGAAATATGCTGTTTGTGGGCAAATTCCCACCTCTTATCCATATAATAGAGTACGGGCACTGCCGCCCTGGATAGAAAAAGAGACGCCACCTCTCCCGCCATGAGTGATATGGCCAGGCCCTGAAAAATGGGATCAAAGAGAATGACGGACGCCGCGACAACAACAGCCGCGGCCGTGAGCATCATGGGTCTGAAGCGAACTGCCCCCGCATCGATGACCGCCTCGTCAAGCGGCATGCCCTGTTTTATGCGTAACTCGATGAAGTCCACCAGAATAATGGAATTGCGTACGACAATTCCCGCCCCTGCTATGAAACCGATCATGGACGTAGCGGTAAAAAACGCGCCCATGAGACCGTGGGCAGGCAATATGCCCACCAATGAAAAGGGGATGGCGGCCATTATGACCAGGGGCGTGCTCAGGGACTTGAACCAGCCCACCACAAGGATAAAGATCAGCACCAGGACGACACCAAAGGCGATGCCAAGATCCCGAAAGACCTCGTACGTGATGTGCCATTCGCCGTCCCATTTCATTGCGAAACGCGTGTCGCTTTCCGGGATTCGGGACGTATACTGGCTGATTTTGTAACCTTCCGGCAAGGAAATGGCATCGATCTTCTTACGCATCTCCAGGATCGCGTAAACCGGACTCTCCTTTACCCCGGCCACATCGCCGGTTACATAGACCACCTGCATCAGGTTCTTGTGATAGATGCTTCTGTCCAGACCGGTCTCCTGTATGGAAATCAGACTGGAAAGGGGCACCAGGTTGCCATCACTTGAAGGAATCTTGAGCGACTCCAGCCTTTTGATTCCGGCCCTGTCAGCCAATGGCAACCGGAGCAGGATGTTTACGTCTTCTTTTTCCAGGGGTTTATGAAGCAGCCCCACTTGCATTCCCTTGAGGGCAATTCTCAGTGCCTGATCGATCTGCGCCGCGCTGATGCCGTGTAAAGCCGCCTTTTCTTTATCTACCAGAAGATTAAATCTGGTCTGTTTATCTTCCATGAACCAATCCGTATCCACAACACCGGATGTCTTTTCAAAAATCTTGACAACCTCTTGGGCTATCTGCCGCTGGCGCTCATAGTCGGGTCCGTAAATTTCGGCAACGAGTGTGGATAGCACCGGTGGGCCGGGTGGGACCTCCGCCACCTTTATACGGGCCTTGTACCTGTCTGCGATACGCTTGAGTTCAGGGCGCACTCGTCTGGCAATATCATGACTCTGCGCTTTTCGACGGTGCTTTTTTACAAGATTCACCTGGATGTCAGCTACATTGGTACCTTGACGCAAATAATAATGACGCACCAGTCCATTGAAGTTAAATGGCGCGGCAGTACCCACATAGATCTCATAATCGGTAACCTCGTTTATTGTTTTGAGAAAATCACCCATCTCTAAGGCGACTGCAGATGTATCTTCCAATGTAGCGGATTCAGGCATATCAATAATCACCTGGAATTCACTCTTGTTGTCAAAGGGGAGCATCTTCACCTGAACCCAACCCACTGCAACAAGCGCGCAGGCGGCTACAAGCAGGACCACAACACTGAATAAGAAGAACCAGCGCCACAAAGGGGACTCAATAAGGGGGGTCATTATTCTACGATAGAGTCGTACACTCCAGCCCTCTTTTTCCCCAGCC
>DAOUXC010000168.1 GCA_030666795.1 Desulfobacteraceae bacterium | reverse complement strand
GCAATATCCAACAGTCGTGAGCCGAGGAAAAATTGATGCTCCATGGATATGTTCGTGATGACCGAAACGAGTGGCGTGATAAGGTTAGTCGCATCCAGCCGTCCACCCATGCCTACTTCCATGATGGCGATATCGGTATCTTCACGCGCAAAATAAAGAAAGGCCATGGCCGTGGTTGCCTCAAAGAATGTGGGCGGCGAATCGGATACCACTGCGCCCTTTAATTCATCAATTAAATCTGCCGCTTTTTCCCGGGAAATTTCTTCATCATTAATTCTGAAACGCTCGGTAAACCGAACCAGATGTGGAGAAGAGTACAGCCCGACCTTAACGCCTGCATATTTTAGAATAGATGCAATAAAGGTCGCTACCGAGCCCTTGCCATTGGTCCCCGCAATATGAATATATTTTAGACCCTTGTGAGGATTCCCGAATGCCTTCATTAGATTTGAGGTCTTCGAGAGCCCGAACTTGATTCCGTATTTCTGGAGATTGTAAAGGTATTCGATCCCCTCTTGATAACTTGTTTTTTCTTTCATCACCGCCTAATGAAGAACCGCCTCCCATGAGCCTATTTCACCAAAGTTAGTTGAACGAAAAACACCGCCATTTCCCGCAGCAAAAACGTACTTGCCGTCAGTGCTGCAAGTGACACCGATACCATTACCCCTGAAGGAGAATTTCTGGGGTGACTTTGCTACGGCCTCGGGTGCAACAAATGAAAAAATGTTCACATTAAATAAGTTGAGCGCCAACAACACGGCAATAATGACCAACATGCCTTTTAGAAATTTGTCTTTCATCATTGCAAAAACCTCCTATCAACCTGATTGTAGTGCGACCGGTTTTTTGAGAAGTCCCGCATTCGGTCTGTGCTGAGTGCCGGACGTCAGATAAAATCGCGAGGCGATTTTATTTCTGCAGGTTTTCAGAAGACCGTGAAGGCAATAGTAACCGGATTCAGCTGTAATCTTCGGGGTCCGGTTCAGCCCACACAATATGGTCCTTGTTCACAAAGAATACTTTTCCGGTAGACTCTCTCAGTTCCACATCAGACATTACAATAAATTTGGCGTCTGATTTGGTGAACAGGTCTGATGCCCTCTCGTGCATACCGATATTCACCTTTCCTGATACGGTAGAGCCATCCGAGGTCTTGATGGTAAGCTTTCTGTAAACCTTCCTGTAACGAATTTTCTTATCCTCCATGGTGTCAAACTCCCTTTTATGTGGGTTAGCACATAAAAACCACTAAGTGTCTAATCGGAAACGAATCTTGTGAAATAATATTACGGTTTGGTTTACATTTGTATTAATGGATCTAATTGGTGCCCATCCATAAATGAACAAAGGGCACTATCAAGTGTCCAATTCAGAAATGAACAATTTTTTACAAGATCAAGGCTTCCGGGAACCAGCTGCAGAGCAGTGGGACTGAGTAACCGCGAAGCGACTGCGAAGAAATCAAGGGATTAGGCGGAGACGTACTGTAGTACGTCGCACAACGAATTTCTCCGACTGACGCTGAAATTGTGAAAAAGGGTCCTTTCCAGATGGACACCAATTGGTTTCACTAATAATTAAGGAAATTTATCCCAAAATCGTTTTTTTAGTCAAGGGTTTTAGTAGGCGGTTGTTGATCCGTAATGGCAGTTTAATATCAGATCACCACCTGTTGTGTTCACCTGATAAAAAAATACCCTATGTTGTGTTTCTATTCCCGATGATTAGCTCTCTGTCAACAGTGCGGTGCGGATTTGTAATTCGCAAACCGCTGATAGAAATTTGTTGTTGTCTTTCGTATTTTGTCACATTACAGTTACAGGCAACATACAGCGTTGAACTCACCTCTGTTAGGGGCCTTTATATTGAAAATTTCCTAAGAAATCGCTTCTCTCTTTTTTGATCGGCGAGGGATGGCTACCCCTTCTCGCGCCATTTGAAGTGAATTCACATGGTTCCATCGCTACCGTCCCGCTATGCGGGATTGATGGACTTTTTACGAGCCCATCAATTTTGAACAGGTTGTATTGAGGGAAATATGACAAAACCTCGGGTCATTGTGGTTGGCGGCGGGCCGGCGGGTCTGATGGCGGCGGGGCAGGCTGCTTTATCAGGGGCCGAAACACTGCTTCTGGAAAAAATGGATCGGCCGGGGCGCAAGCTGCGCATCACCGGCAAGGGGCGCTGTAATTTGACCAATGTGGCCAGCCTTTCCGATTTTATCACGCATTACGGACCCAATGGACGATTCCTTCGCCAGGCGTTTTCACGTTTTTTTACCCGTGAACTCGTTGCCTTTATCGAAGCATTGGGTGTTTCCACCGTGACCGAGCGGGGGGGGAGGGTATTTCCGGTCAGTGGTCGGGCCGGAGAGGTTGTTAATGCTCTAATGCGGTGGGTTAGGGATTGCGGGGTGATTCTCAAACCCGGATCGGTCGTGGAGGGTTTGCTTGTGGAGAAAGGCAGGGTGACAGGGGTTGAGGCTGATCGCGTCTATGGTGCCGATGCCGTAATCATCGCCTGCGGGGGTGCTTCCTACCCTGATACCGGGTCCACCGGGGACGGGTATGGGTTGGCTGAATCGGCAGGGCACGGCATTGTGCCTGTTCGGCCCGCCCTGGTTCCCCTGGAAACAGCAGGCGATGTTGCCTTTAGATTGCAGGGCCTGAGTCTTCGCAATGTGACCTGCCGAGTATGGATCAACGGGAAAAAAAGGGCACAGGCATTTGGTGAGATGTCTTTTACTTCCTTTGGTCTTTCAGGACCGATCATTCTCACCCTGAGCAGGCAGGTTGTGGACGCCTTAGGAGCAGGCGGGAATGTGATCCTTTCACTTGACCTGAAACCGGCCCTTGACCGGCGCAAGTTGGATGCCCGTCTCCTCCGCGAACTGGATGCCCATGGCAGGAAACACTTTCGCTCATTGCTCAAGGAGTTACTCCCCGGGAAACTGATCCCCGTGTGCACGGATTTGACGGACATTTCACCTGACAGGGTCGGGCATCAGATCACGGCACAGGAGCGCAAGCGGCTGCGAACCTGGCTTAAGGATTTTCGCTTAGAGGTGACCGGATACCGGCCCTTTACCGAGGCGATCGTTACTGCCGGTGGTGTTGATACAAAAGAAGTAGACCCCCGTACCATGGCTTCACGTCTGGTAAAGGGCCTTTATTTCGCAGGCGAGGTGCTTGACATAGATGGCGACACGGGCGGGTATAACCTGCAGGCCGCGTTTTCCACTGGGTGGGTTGCCGGGAGGTCTTCATTGCCCATTTCCTGAAATGTTACCCCTCTTCTTTTTTTATTTTTTCCAACTGTTCGGTGTACCAGTCGATCTGCCGGCACATGCCCCTGATAATTTTGACCTCCCTGGCCCTCAGGGGAAGTCTGTACAGAAAACGTCGAATATTAAGCATCCAGTGTTCGGGATTCTGGGGATTTATGAAACCGATCTTCATGCATACGTCTTTGAGGTGCTCATACATGCCTTCTAACTCGAATTTGTCGGCAAGGCGGGGGGTGAACTTGGTTGCTTTATCCTCAGAGGCCACAAAGATTTCGTAGCAGACAATCATTACGGCCTGCGCAAGATTCAAAGAGGAAAATTGTGCGGTGGGAATCATGGCAATGGAATGGCAGTAGCGGAGGTGTTCGTTGGACAGACCCCGGTCCTCGGGTCCGAAAAGTATGCCCACCCGGTTGTTCTGAGATATGGATATGAGATCATGGGCCAGATAGCGAGGCTGGGTAATAGCCGGACGGTGAGAGCCGATACGGGCCGTGGTCCCTATTACATAATGATACGGTCCCAGTGCCTCCTTTATATCTTCATGATTTTCCATCTTTTCCACAATATCAAAAGAACTGCCCGTGGCCATTTTTTGAACGCGGGAAAGGTCCCAGTTTTCAGGACTCACAAGGACAAGCCGGCTGAGTCCCATATTGTTCATGGCTCGGGCCACCGCCCCTATGTTTTCGGGAATCTTGGGCTGTGCGAGTATTATCGCAATATGTTCAAGATTGATCTTTGCTGTCATCTTGCAGGATATTTAAGATGTTCGCCATTAGTTCATCACTGTCAAAGGAAAAGATAACTTTCCCCTGATCAATATCAAAGGAGACAAGACTGCAATGATATTCCTCGGCCACTTCCTCCAATACTCCCTTGAAGTGAACGACCTCCCAATGGTCCATGCTGTTCACTTCTTCAGGAAACATGTCAATTTCTATAAACGCGGATGATTCCATGTCAACTACCTAATAATATTTGAGGGAACTCAAATTTATACAGACCTCTCTTGAATAACGACCGGCATGCCCCGCCATTATATACTAACGCACTTACTTGTTGGGCCATTACATTCTATCATACTATTTAGCGCTCATCCAGAAACTAATGCTTTTGGATTCGTGCTATCAGCCATCATCTTTCGGCTTTCAGCAAAGCACATTAAAAACAAAGCGTTGGCTGATCGCTGATCGCTGATCGCTGACCGCTGAAAGCTCCATCCGGAAATTGGTTATTTCTGGATGGATACTAATTATTCCTTAAGAATACTACTATACCCCCGCCCATAATAATAGCGCCGGCAATGAAGATAGTTCCAAGAGAAAAAAGATCAATGAGCAATCCCGCAAGCAGGGGTCCCAGAAGCATGCCCAGGCTATGAGCTAAGGCAAGAAGACCCATCAGTGAACCCATGGCCGCGGTTCGTCTTCCTTCTATCACGCCGAGGGCCATGATTGCGGGAAATGAAATGCCCCCGGCCAAGCCAAGAAATCCATTGGCAAGGATGAGCTCAGCAAATGACGAGGCCCTGTTGATACAAAGGATAGACACTACAGCTATTATTCCCCCTGCCGTCACCAGGGTTTTTTTGCTGAACCTGTCGGCAAGATAACCCATGGGTGCCTGAAAAAGACCTGCTATGAATACATTGACCATCACCAGGACCCCGATGGCCGAACTGGAAAGGCCCATACTGGTACTTGCCAGGAAAGGCAGGAAAGTCCAGGTAATGCCGATGCAGGTAGTAAAACAGGTACGGAACGCAAAGAGAGAAAAAACAGAAGGGAGTTTTATGAGCTCCAGATAGGATACGGCCTTTTTTGAAGAAACAGGAGCCTCTATCCCGGACCGGGTTTCACGGGGAAGAAAAAAAAGGCATAGGAGAAATCCGAAAAGGGTCAACACACCCATGCTTAAAAAGGATACCTGAATATTGAACCAGTCCGTGACCACTCCTCCCATCAGGGGGCCTAAACTCAGTCCCCCGTAAAGAGAGATGTTGAACAGACCCATAATACGGCCCTCTTTGTGGGCGGGAGTTATCATCCCCACGTAGGCCTGGGCAACCGGGAGGATCATGGCCGATGCGAAGCCCTGGCCTAACCTGAGGGCAATAAGAGCTTCAACGCTTTTTGAAGTCGTGTAAATTAGGGAAAGCAAAAAATAGATGAAGAGCCCCACGGTCAGCAAAGATTTTTTCCCTTTCCGGTCGGAAAGCTTTCCAAAGTATGGAACAAAAATGCTTCTGGTCAGGGAAAAGGCCCCGAAGATGAGCCCTATTTGAAAAGCGCCTGCCCCCAATTCATGCGCATAGACCGGGAGCAGGGGAGCCACCAGTCCGGCGCCCATGGCCGTTACAAAGACGGCTAAAAAAAGTGTATTAAATATTTTCAGATTGATAGACATAAAAATTCTAAGTATTTGTCCCCTCACCCCCGCTCTCTCCCCCACGGGGGAGAGGGAGAAGAAGAAAAACAGGGCTTGGAATGTGACAATGATTTAATGCGTGAGAAAGGAAAAGGCAAGGAGGAACTTAGGGGCTTGCCGTCCGGATTCCGTCATATGTCCCCTGTTCTTTCATCATATGTCTCCTGGATCGCCTGGACCAGGCAAGTCAGGGTGTGGTTTACGGGGGTGGAAATATCAAGTTCTTTGCCTTCCCGGACGATTGCCCCGTTAATGAATGCGACCTCGGTAATTTTTTGCTTTAGCACGTCCTGGAGCATGGAAGCGATGTTTTCAGCCGTGGCCAGGCAGACCTCCGTTACGCGTTTCTGGGGGTCAGGGTAGGGGAGCGTGATTTTTTTGGCATGGGCTACGGACACGGCCTCCCGGACCGCTTCTTGCATAATAAGCCTTGTACCCTCTATATCAGGTAGACGGCCGTTTCTAAGCCTGGTTATGGCTGTCAGGGCGTTGATCCCCACGTTGACAATGAGTTTGCCCCAGATGAGGTCATTCACGTTTTCTGCCGGCCGGATGTTGAAACCGGCCTCTCTAAAGACGGAGGCTATTTCCGATACCGGTCCCCCGGGATGGCCTTCAGGCCCTATGATGGTGTCGCCCTGACCGGCATGCCTGATGTGGCCCCGGCCTAAGAGCGTGGCGCCTTCGGCGGTCACCCCGCCCAAGACACGGTCCTTTCCGAATATTTCTGCAAGTATCTCCAAATTCCCGAGCCCGTTCTGCAGGGTAAGAACCCGTGCCTCGGAACCAAGCCAGGCAACAAGTTCATTCGCCGCTTTTCGGGTCTGATTGGCCTTGACGCAGATCAGGGCCACATCCGTTATTTCAGAACCTTTTCCCGTCACGGCCGGGACCCGGACTTCATATTCTCCGGTTATGCCTTCCACATGTATTCCATGCTCATTTATGTGATCCACCCTCTTTGGCCTGTAATCCAACAGGGTCACCCCATGGCCCGCTTTTTTAAGGCGGGCCGCAAAAAGACAGCCCATGGCTCCGGGCCCTACCACTAAAAAATTCATTAACTTCCTCCTCTAAAAGGTCTCAAGGTCCGGTTCTCCCGTGAACAGCTGATCTAAATCTTTTCCGCCTCTCCCTTTTTCATGGCAAAGCTGTGTTCGGGTCCGGGAAATGCCCCTGTTTCCACTTCCTCTTTGTATTGAATGAGGGCTTCCCTTATTTTGGGTGACAGGTTGATATACTGTTTTACAAATTTGGGGGTGAATCTCTCGAAAAGTCCCACGACGTCATGGTAAACCAGGACCTGTCCGTCGCAGTCCTTGCCCGCACCAATGCCTATGGTGGGTATACTGAGTTGTCGTGTGATCTTTTCACCCAGGAGGTCGGGAATGCACTCCATGACAATCATGAAGGCCCCTGCCTCTTCTAAATCCTTGGCCGATTGCACAAGCTCCATGGCGCTTTCCGCGTCTTTCCCCTGGACCTTGAAGCCACCCAGCTTTGTTGCGGTCTGGGGGGTGAGCCCGATGTGTGCGCAGACCGGTACGCCTGCATCCACTATGGCCTTGACTACAGGGGCCATCTCTGTTCCACCTTCAAGCTTTACGCAGTCGCATCCAGCCTCCTTTATAAAGCGGCCCGCATTTTCAATGGCCTTGGCTATGCTTATCTGATACGACATAAAAGGCATGTCTCCGAGAACGAAGCCGTATTTGGTGCCTCTTACCACGGCCTTGGTATGATGAATCATATCATCCATGGTAACAGGCACTGTTGACTCAAATCCCAGCATGACCATTCCCAGGGAATCACCCACGAGTATGGTGTCTATGCCGGCTTGATCTACCAGACTGGCCGTGGGATAGTCGTAGGCAGTCAGCATGGTGATTTTTTGGCCCGTTTCTTTTTTCTTCTGTAAATCTGCGATGGTGACTTTCTTCCGGTCCATGTGTTCCTCCTTTTTGCCCTGTTAATTGAGATAACCTCTTAAAAAGACGCTCTGCGAGCCGGAATC
>DAOUXC010000263.1 GCA_030666795.1 Desulfobacteraceae bacterium | reverse complement strand
CGGGTTAGAATTGAGTAATAAATTTTGATGGATCTGTAAAAGGGCCATCAATCCCGAATTGCGGGGGGTTGAGGGTGGAACCATTTGAATTTACTTCAAATGGGGGGGGAGGGGTAGCCCTCCCCCGCCGCTTAAAAAGACGCAGAGCAACTTTTTACGCAGTTATCAGTTTTAAGAAAAGAGAAGAACTTACAAAAAATTTGGGAAATCTTTGAACGTAATTCATTTTCGAATGCCGCCAATATATGCGGGATACGGTTTTTGTGTCAAGGAGAAACACCGTAATGAGGGAGATAGAGAGGGATTATTCTTCCTTTGGCTTTAACTTTATAGTGTTATAGGAGCCTGTCCGAAAAGAGACTTCTACTGCGATCCGCTGCACATTCTGATGGCTGAGTTGTCAAGCCCAAAACGTCCTCAACGTAGGCTACTGCTACGCCTACGGCCGTTTTAGTCTTGTCGCCTCGCCCTCAAAACTTTCGCTCGATCTCGCCATGAAGTCATTCTCGGACAGCCTCCTAGGCCATATCTTGACTTGACTTAGCGGGCACGGTGATTAATTTAGCTATTGGTGATTGATATCGTACACCGAAAGCACCTTTTGCATTTAATCAATTATCATATGCCCTTGCACCTTGCGTTGAATCCCGAATGAACCTGACTTCCGGACACCGGCGGGTGGCAATAACGGGCTTTTTATAAATATCTCCGTTAATCATTATAGTGTTGGATAATTATGGCCGGTAAAGACTATTACAAAATACTGGGGATCCCAAAATCGACCTCCAAAGACGAGATAAAAAAGGCATATCGAAAACTGGCCCTCAAATATCACCCGGACCATAATAAGGGAGACAAAGCGGCCGAGGCCAAATTCAAGGACTTGAGTGAGGCCTATGCCGTCCTGAGTGATCCGGAAAAGAAAAAACAGTATGATATGTTCGGGGCCGAAGGCTTTCAGAACCGGTTCTCCCAGGAAGACATCTTTCGCAGCTTTGATTTCGGGAGCATTTTCAGTGAATTCGGGTTTGGGGGCGGTGGAAGGTCCCAGAATATTTTCGGCCAGATGTTTGGTGGAATGGGGGGGCAGGGACAGCGTCATTACCGCACCGGCGGTTTCCGAGGCCAAAACCAGGCAATGAAAGGCCAGGATCTGCTCTATGAACTCCCTTTGACCCTGGAAGAGTTGTTCGAGACTACAAACAAAATTATCTCCTACCAGCTGGATGGTCGCCAGGAAACGGTCTCGGTCAAGATCCCCGCGGGAATCCCGGCAGGCCGAAAGTTGAGGCTTCAGGGAAAAGGACAGGCAGGACCCTACGGCGGCCCCGCCGGAGACCTGTATGTAAAGATCAGTGTCCTTGACCACCCGGTTTTTAGAAGGGAAAACGACGACCTTCATTTAAAACAAATAATCAGCTTCTCCGATGCCGTTTTAGGAACGGAGATCGAAGTGCCGACCATTGATAAAAAACTCCTGAAACTAAAGATCCCGCCCGGGACACAGAACAACGCCAAATTCAGGCTCAAGGGCTACGGAATGCCCCATATGAATGGCCAGGGTCGGGGAGACGAGTATGCGGAGATAAGCATAGAAATCCCCAAAAAACTCAACAAAAAGCAAAAAGCGATTGTACAATCCATGAAAAAGGAAGGGTTGTAGTATCTGCTCAATATTTGGGGGAACTCGGATTTATAAGGTCATTTCTTGATTGACGACAGGCACCCTCATTAGCGATTAAGATTTGTAAAAGGAACAAAACGGAGAAATAAATGAAAGCCCTATGTGTTTATTCAGGGGGGCTTGACAGCATGTTGGCTGCGGAATTGATAAGGGCACAGGGCATTGACATCCTGGCCCTTTTTTTTGAGACCCCCTTTTTTACATCCGAAAAGGCCGAAAAGTCGGCCCGGGAAATGGGCCTTTCTTTCAAGGTCGTGAACATCACAAAACGTCACTTTGAAATTGTGAAACACCCCAAACACGGCTATGGAAACAATATGAACCCATGCATTGACTGCCATGCCCTCATGTTTCGAATCGCGGGTGAGATGCTTGAACAGGAAGGGGCAGGTTTTGTCTTTTCCGGGGAGGTTCTGGGCCAGAGACCCATGTCCCAAAACAAGAGATCCCTGTCTCTGATCGCACGGGAAAGCGGTCTTGAAGGCCTTCTTCTGAGGCCCCTTTCGGCCAAAAATCTCCCTCCCTCCATACCCGAAGAAAAGGGATGGATAATGAGGGACCTGCTCATGGATTTTCGGGGACGGTCAAGGAAGCCGCAAATAGAACTGGCAAAGAAGCTGGATATAAGCGAATACCCTTCGCCGGCCGGTGGCTGTCTCCTGACCGAGAATGCCTTCTCACTGCGATTAAAGGATCTGCTTTCCGCACGGCATGATCCTGAATTAGGGGAGATCGAGGTTTTGAAATTGGGAAGACACTTCAGACTTGATAGACAAACAAAGGCGATCGTGGGCCGAAATAAACGGGAAAACGAAGCCCTCACAGCCTTGAAGGGTAATAAAGACATTCTCTTGGTCTCGATGTCGGTCCCGGGACCCACGGTCCTGGTCTCGGGCGATTATTCGAATGAATCCTTAGAACTGGCAGCGGAAATGACGGTTGCATACAGTGACGCGAAGGTTGGTGAAAACATTTCGGTCAGGGTCATAGGTGGATTGGAGGGTGAAATACCGGTGACAGGGGTGCGTGATAAGTCGGTGTTCAGAAGTTATATGATCTAATCTTTTGGTTACTTTCTCAAAATCCTCTCCAAAAAGGATTTCTGCTTCATCTCTTCCAATTGCTTCTGGTTTTCATACAATTCCTTTTGATGGATCTTTATATCAAGCTGGGCCTTTTCCAGTTTTTCGGCAAGTTCAAAGGCCTTCACATTCAAATCCATAACTGCCGCCTTGCCTTGTCTGGTCAATTCCTTTTGAGTTATACGTTCTATTTCTTTTCGGATCTGCCGGAGTTCTTCTTTGACCTCAGGTAGTGGCCTCTGAAGGGATTCGATTCGGGCACTTCCCCGGTCAATATTTTCCTGCAGACCTTTTTCCGTTTCCATGGTGAAAAATAGATACAAAAAACCTGCTATGACCGCCAGAATCAGGACGGTCAAGAGTTTAAGCATAGTACGGTAGTGAAGGACAAATGGATCAGTGATGAACTTCATCCGGCCGAAGGCACCCTTGACGGAATCAGATCTGGTATAGGAAACCGCCCCCCCTCCCGCTCTTATTTGAAGTGCCTTGATCTCGCCTGCCAGGGAGATGACCTTTTGGCACAGTTCTTTTCCCAATTCACCTTTGACGCATTTATCATTCGTGCTCTTTTCAGCGTCTTGCAGGCGCCTGGAAATATCCTTAATCTCTTCCACCTTTTCATTCAGATTAATGTCATCAGCAGGCTTGCCCACGAATTGTTTCTCAAGGTCCTCAATATGGCTTTTCAAGACCTCGATATTTTGCGCTATGCCGGCTCCCATCTTCTTTAGAAAAGGATCTTCACAAACATACTTGACCGCCATCCTCAGTATAACGGCCTTATCCTTGATCTCGTTCAGGGCGCGATCAGGGTCCTGAGGGCCACCGTTTTTCAAGTTAATCCTTTCTGTGGTCATTTTTTAACCCACGATAGAATCGCTTCGAGGTTTTATACAACTCCGGTTAACTGCAAAAAAGGCAATTAAAGTGAACAGATGCTATTTAAGCACATCCTAAAAATAAATACAAGACCCCTAATTCAAAACGTCCTGCCATCTCTTCAAAAGCACTTCCGGGCCCAGGGGACCAAAGTCGTTTCTATCCATGAACCGGAAGATATCATAACGATTACCCTTCTCCCACCATTTTTTTAGGATTTTACCGGTTTCGGAGTGAAATATCCATTTATACCCCAGCATGTCTTTCAGCCGTTTCTCAATTATCGCCTCGGCCATCCATCCCAAGATATAGTCCAGGCTGTAAAACTCAGGCACCAGATCAAAAAGGTGGCTTTCCGGTTGATAGTAGAAACCTGTATAACGGGCCATCAATTCCGCATAAGTTTTTCCGTTTGAAAGATCGCCGCTCGAAAACATTTCGTATTCCGCTAAAAACTTGGCCGCGTATCGCCTGAACACGGAAAGGTCCTTAAGCACCTTGTGATAATACAGTCTTTCTGCATCAGCCGGACTGAGCCCTAAATAATCCTCTAAGAAAGGCCGGGACATGGTCAAATTCTGTAAAAGGAATGCGAATGATTCTGAGAGGCTAAAGGATGTGGTCATGTCCCGGTCGACAATCGAGAGCCCGGGCGAGGTAAAAACTGCCGAGAGGCCGTGACCCAGTTCATGCCACAGGGTTTCCAGGTCAACCCATCCCCCTTCCGGTTTCATAAGGATATAGACTTCTTCCGGAACCTGAAGGATAAAGCACATGGCCTGCGGGCTCTTGCCTTCTTCCCGGCCCAATTCCAGATTTAGACCCGGCGTTTTATCGAGATCAATCCCCCAGTATTGAAAAAACTCTGTCAGTGATTCCATCGTATTTATCGGAAAAAGGCCGTCGAACTCCCCGAGACCCAGTATATTTATGGCATCAAACCGGGAAAGTGCTTTCATGGGCCGGTCAAAACGCCGGCGAGCCCATTGGTCCATGACAGGAAAATACAGTTCATCGGTCTTCTGAAGAAAATCCTTCAGGATTTCGTAATAACGAGGGTAGTCAATTCCCTTTTTCGCATGACAGTAATCTATGTAGCTTTCAAACCCAAAGTCTTTCCGCAGGATTTCAAGCATTATTTTCCAGTAATTGAGTGGAAAGGGTTTGAGGAACTTGCACAGGGGACCGGTCTCTTTCTGAAGGATCCGTCTTTTGTCAAGTGTGCTCCCCTTCTGGCACCAGGAAATGATGTCCCTGAAGTATATCTTTTGGCCATTTACATTGGCCGCGGCGCCTCTCATCCAGGACCGCATCTCGGTCTCGTGGGGCAGCAGGTCCCGTTGCAGATAATGGTCAATAAAGGCATGTTCGAGACGTGTCCCGGCTATCTTGTCTTCAATTTTTCGAATACGTGCCAGGGTATCCAGGCTTAGAAAACCCTCATAGCCTTCATAAATAAGGTAGGCCTCAAAAGGGACCTTTTCACCCTGCCACAGGGCAAGGGCCTCCAGGTTCCACCTGTAATTCAAATGGTGAAGGGTATTTTCGATGTCAGGTAAGCTTAAGTGGGCTTTCGAGGAAACCACTCGTCCGGCCTAAACCCCTAAAATATAGCATCAGAAGGACAATTGCTGATGCAGGACATGCACTTTATACATTTATTTTTATCTATGTAAGCGGGTTCTTTCTTTTTCCACTCAATGGCATCGGCGGGGAAATGGCTGTAAAAGATTCCGCCTTTAATAAACACGGCTTGATCCACTTCAAACTTCAGGAGGGCCGGGGACCTTTTTGCCGGGCATCTTTTTTTATAAATATGGGCGTCGGATTCATCCCGAAAGTG
>DAOUXC010000121.1 GCA_030666795.1 Desulfobacteraceae bacterium | reverse complement strand
TTGGGTTCTTTTAGATAAAACCTTACGGTGTGTTTATCGGGCGTCTCGATCTTTTTTATGAACTTCCATTTTGATGAATGCCTGGGTATTTTGAATTCCTTGATAAAGCGACCGGTGAAGGCCACATCCTTTGAAGTCAACTCAGAACCGTCCGACCATTTGGCCGGTCTGATTTTTACCGTGTATGAAAGCGTGGCCTCATCATAGACGGGATTTTCTTTGGCGAGCCACGGGACAAAATCGAGTGTCTTGGGGTCCCGTATATAGAGGGCCTGGTATATCTGGCCCAGGACTTTGCGGGACCATCTGTCACTGGCCAGCCAGATATTGAGTGTCTTGGGTTCTTCCAGGAGGCCCACCTTAAGCATGGTGGCCGCCCGCACATGCTTTGCAGAGAATGAAATACCAAGAGTCAATATCGTGGAAAAGACAATAAAAAGAATAATGTGAGGGAGTTTGCCTCTTTTATTTGAATGGCTATCAAACATCTTTTGCTCCTTTCGTTTGTTTAGATTGGATAACTCGTAAAAAGTCGCTTCGCTCCTCGCAATGACCGGTGAAACTATCTTTTTTTAATCCCCTCGACTTTCCGCTCAATAAAATCAATTACTTCAGCTTCCAATTTGACCTTGTTCAGCCGGTTTATGCGTGGAATTCCTCCCGGGCTGACACAGTTAATCTCTACTAATTTGTCCCCTATAATGTCAATGCCCACAAAGAATAGTCCGTCCTCTACAAGCCGGCCTTTAATGGCAGTGCATATCTCTTTTTCCTTTTGAGTCACGGCGTGTTTATATGCCCTGGCACCCGCGTGAATGTTGGTCCTGAAATCTCCTTTGCGGGGTTTTCTTCGCATGGCCCCTAAGATCTTGCCGTTCAGCATGAGGATCCTGACATCCCCTTCTCTCTTTACCCCATCTAAGTATTCCTGGACCATTATAGGCTCTCTTTCCGGATATGCCTTGAATGCCCTGACATAATAATTGGTCAGGGAAATCAGATTTTCGCGATCCCGGACACTGACTTTGATCACCCCTTGACCGCCGTATCTCTGAAGCGGCTTGACCACCATTGCGCCTCCAAAATCATCTATAATTTTTGTCAGCCGGTTGGGGTCCCTTGAGACATGGGTTTCCGGGATGATCTCCTGAAAATTGAGGGTATAGAGCTTGCTGTTGCCCAGAATCTGGCCCCTGGTGTTGTTTATCATAAAGACCCGGTTATTGACGGATGACAGGAATTCCATGGTCTGGTATACGAGGGGCGGGTTTTTTCTCAGGAAAAGGGCGTCAAGATCTGTAACGGTTTCAAATATGAGTTCCTCGCGTTTCAGACAACTCTGCAGCGCACGCCAGTATTTCTTCATGGAGAGGCCTTTAGGTACTGTGATGTTTCGCATTCTGGCCACTACCTCATTTTTTCGAATATAAACATCATGTGGCTCAAGAAAGAAGACCGTATGTCCCCGCTGGTTACATTCGTACATGAGGTGGCTGGTGGTCTCATTTTCCGGATTGATCGAATCCAGCCGGTCCATTAAAAAACCGATGTTCATGAAGTCCCTCCCACGGTTTGAGTGACATATCGAATGATCCCGGAGGCAATATCCAGACCAATAGCGGCCTCAAGCCCTTTGAAGCCGGGTGAATAATTGACCTCGATCACCCTCGGGGCGACATTACCGTCTAAAATTATGTCTGTCCCGGAAATCTCAAGATTTAGAGCCCTTGCGGATTCGATGGCCAGTTCCGTCAGCTCTTTATTGAGGTTCACACCTCTGCCGCTGCCATTTAGATGAATATTTGAGCGAAAATCGCCTGCTTTGGGCTTCAGGGTCATGGCCCCGATCACCTTGTCACCCAGTACAAAGGCCCTTATGTCCTCACGTCCGTGAGAGCCGATAAATTCCTGAACCAGGAGACCTTGCTTTTTGGCCTGCAGTTTGTCCACGATAGATTGAGCGGTTAGGGAAGATTCCACAAGAATGACACCTTTCCCCTGCCTGCTGTTGGGTGTCTTGGCCACAACCGGATAACCCCCTAACTTTGACACGGCCCTTTCAAAACTTTTCAAGTTGCTTACAAAGTGGGAATCGGGCACCTGTATCCCATGATTTGCCAGGGCCTGGAGGGTCAAAAATTTGCTTCTCGCCAAAAGGATGGATTGAAATCCATTGACCACGCGAAACCCCGCAAGTTCAAAATTGCGCACTAAGGTCAGGGCGTAATCATTGATGGTGGCCCCGATCCTGGGTAAAAGCACATCGGGTTGATCTGCGGAAACAGCCATGTCAAGACCCGGTTTACCGGAAGCGATTGCGGACAGGCAGTTCTTCGGGTGTATAAGTGTAACCCTGTGCCCCAATTCAGAGCCCGCCTCGACCAGTCTCCGGTTTGGGTGGTACTCCGGGTTTCTTGCTGTCAGTATTCCGATATGCATCCGTGTTCTCAAATAATAGAGTCAGCAAAATGTAGATAATTACATTATTTTATATTATTTATCCATATAAAACAGTGCAAGCGATTTTATTGCTTGATAAAATCCCCTAGTTTATTATTTTAGAAAAATGCCCGAAACCACAAAAACAAATGAGTCCTTTAAGACGTTCCTGATTTTTCCCCCTGTCTGGACCCCTGTCACACCATATCTCGCCCTGCCTCTGTTGGTGGCCTATCTATTGAAAAAGGGCCTGCCGGCCAGGCAATATGACGCCAGCCTGGACTTCTTTTTGAAATACCTTCTGACACCGGCCACCCTTTTTGAACTTCTGGAAGTTATTAAAAAGAGGGACCGGGCGGGTGATTATTCCGGGGCCAACAAGAACGAGAAATCCCTGATAGACGACCTTAAAGCAAATCGGGATGACTGGATCCAAAGGATTTCCCGTATTGAAAGCACCCTTGATTCCATGAGATCCGGGACCGGCTTTTATCAACCGGAAACCTGTATCCGTGACCAGGCCGATCTGTATGATATGCTGAGACTGGCTTCCTTAGCCTATTATCCCACGGTCTTTACCTTTAACACTTTCTCAAACCCGGCGATTGAAGATTTCGACAGCATGATCCGGTTCTGTGATGATAAAAGGACCAATCCTTTCCTTAAGTCTTTTGGTACGCAATTGACAGAAAAGCTCGAAAAAGAGCGGCCTTCCCTTGTTGGTATCTCTATCTCCACCTCTCACCAGTTGGCCGGCGGACTGGCCATGGCAAGGTTTATCAAAAATAAATATCCTTCCATACACGTAACATTAGGGGGAAGACACATCCTTCGGCTTCAGGAATCCTTTATGAAAAGGCCCTCCTTTTTTCCCGAGTTTTGCCATAGCATGATCATGGACAACGGGGAAAGGCCCCTGTTAAAGCTGATCAATCAATTGAAAACAGACGGGATATTAAGGGAAGTCCCAAACCTGGTCTATTATTATGAAGACCATTTGATCTTTAATGAAAAAGGACCCCATGAGCCGATCCCGAAAGTGCCCACTCCCGATTTCGGCGACCTCCCACTGAAGGACTATCTGGCCCCGAGCCCCATCATACCTGTCCGGTTATCCGAGGGCTGCTACTGGGGCAAGTGCACATTTTGCTCCCGCTATGATAACAGAAAATTTCAGACCGTTCCTGCCGAGATTGCCGTCAATCAAGTGGAAGAACTGCAAAGGAAATACAATGTCTCCTGTTTTACGATCAACGATGATTGCCTGACACCCACTTATTTGGAGGCATTTTCCAGGGGTATTCTGAAAAGAGGCCTTCAAGTCAGCATCTCCCTCTGGTGCAAACCGGTGGGCTCTTTTACACGTGAAAGGCTGGAGCTTCTTGCAAGGGCCGGAGTGCGATTGATTCGGTGGGGTATTGAAACAGGGCATCCCAGAATCCTCAAGCTCATGAACAAGGGCACGAACCTCAAAGACACCTTAAGGGTGCTCAGGGATGCGTCAGCGGCAGGAATATGGAATCATGCCACCGTGATCCTTGGATTCCCTACGGAAACCGAGGATGAAGCCCAGGAGACCATCAACTTTCTTTATCAGAACAGGGACATTATCCATTCTTCCATCTTTTTCCGTTTTGTCCTGCTCAACCACTCCTATATAATCAAAAATCCCGATGAATTCGGTCTTCAGTCCGTTTCCCAGGATAAAAATCCTTTTTCCTATGACTACCGGTTTACATGCTCAAAAGGGGTGGATGAAGAGACTTTTTCACGGTTTTTGCGCCGGGCCCAGGAATACAGGATAGAAGAAATGTACGGGCATCCCTTCTGGTTCTATCTCCGAATTCGGGAATATCTACTGCTTTACTCTGCCAAATACGGTCTTAAAAAAGTCACTGCATGGAGGGTGAACCCGGCAGATCTGTCCGTAAACACACCGGGAAACCGGATTCAATACTTTTTTCAGAAGCCGGACGAGATTCCATCCGATGTCCTTGAAAAAATTTATGATCTGGTCGAATCCGGTGGTGAAGTAGGGGTGTCGTGGGTAAGAGAGAATTTGAAACATGCATTTTTAATAGGTTATGCCGTTGAACAGGACAGGATTGTCGGCGCCATGGTACATAAAAAACCTCTGGAGAAATATGTCAGGCTGATCGAAGAAAAGACCCATTTAGACCTAACGGGTTATTTGGAACGCGGATACACGTATGTGAATCCTGAATTCAGGGGTTTGGGGGTTGGAGATCAACTCCTTAAGGGGTTGGTTTCAGGGTCTTCGGGAAAAAAGATATATGTTACCATACGTATGGACAATTTTCCTCCCATTCAATTGACCCTGAGAAACAATATGAAACTCGCAGCAACCTATGTTAATGAAAGAACAGGCCATGAAATCGGAGTTTTCACAAGCCAGTAGAGATAAAAACGGGATAGACCTGGACGTCCTGGCATCCTCCAATCTAAATGAGGTCTTCTTCCGGACGGAGAAGCTCTTTAAAGATTCGAGCGTGAAAGAAAAGGTGCGTATGGTCATGTCATACCGGCCTAAGATTTTCCAGGTGGAAACCACTACCCGCTGCAACCTCAACTGCCCCCTATGTTCTACTCACCACCTTAAGCGGGGATATACGGAGACCCGGCTTGAACTGATCCAACGCATTGTTGCAGACAACCCCCGGATTCATTACATGTGCCTTCACTTAATGGGTGAACCCCTGTTGTCGAATTCTATCTTTACCATTATAGAATACCTGAAGTCGAAAAACGTCTACACCTATTTTTCCACTAACGGCATGCTTCTTAAAGAAAAAGTAACTGAAATCCTGTCAAGCGGGCTGGACAAGATTTCCATTTCCTTAGATGGCATCAATCAGACAGACCTGGGACGCTATCGCGCCAATGCCGACCTGGACAGTATTATAAAGGGTATCAAGAGACTTAAAAAGGAAAGAGATGCCCGAGACCTGAACCACCCGCTTATCCAGATCCAGACCATCATGTTCCCCTATAATGAAGAAAAAGAGGACAGTGTGATCCGGTTCATGAAATCCCTGGGTGTTGACCGTGTCAAGCTGAAAAGACCCAGCTTTGATACCTTTGGCGGGAGAAACGATGAAGAGGGTAGCTTTTTCAGGGCAACGAAAGATGCTGTGGGGAAATATTCCAGGGGAAATGAAAACTACAAAAAATACAGGGACAGGGCCGTGTGCAGGCTCCTTTTCCAGGGTTTCGCCCTTTCCGACGGTTCGGTGGTTCCATGCTGTATTGATTACAACGGGGACCATCCGTTCGGCAACCTGAACCGTCAATCATGGCTGGAAATCCGGTCTTCCGAAAAAAGAAGGGTCGTTCTTGAGCGTTTTTTTGAAGGGGAGCTTGAAGTGTGCAAGGACTGTTCTTTGGGATATGATTATTCGACAACCGTATTTGATAAGGGGTAATCCAAAACTTGCCTGGCCTGAAATTGTTCACCAGCAACAGGCTGGAAATTTTAGCCGATAAATTGGCGGAACTCTTAAGCGAACCGCTTGCATCTCCTTTTGATGCCGAAGTTATCGTGGTCCAGAGCAGGGGCATGGAGCGTTGGGTATCCATGCAACTGGCCCGTCGCCGCGGGATATGCGCAAACATGAGGTTCCCCTTTCCCAATGCCTTTATCCAGGATGTCTTTCGCAGGGTCCTTTCCCACCTTCCGGCACGTTCACCCTTTGACCCTGAAATAATCACCTGGCGCATAATGAAAGTTCTTCCCTCCTGCATCACCAGACCCGGTTTTGAGGGTCTCGGTGCCTATCTCAAAGATGACATTGACAGGCTTAAGCGTCTCCAGCTTTCCGAAAGGATAGCAGACACCATTGACCAGTACCTGCTCTTCCGGCCGCAGATGATTTTTGAGTGGGAAAAGGGAGAGAAAAACCACTGGCAGGCCCAACTCTTCAGGGAACTGGTCAAAGAATGCGGAAAAGGGCACAGGGCAGCGCTCGGGAAGGAGCTCATTAAGGCGATTAAGGGATTCCCCTCCCGCTTGAAGGGCCTTCCCGAAAGGGTCTCTGTCTTCGGCATATCCGCACTTCCCCGGTTTCACATACAGATCTTTTCCGCTATCAGCCGGGTTACGGAAGTAAACCTGTTTCTCATGAATCCCTGCAGGGAATACTGGGGCGATATTGTCTCTGAATGGGAAATGAAAAGGAAAATGTTTGTACGGGACGGAAAAGATCTCACCCTCGAAGAACTGCACCTGGAAAAGGGGAACAGCCTTCTTGGATCCATGGGGGCATTGGGCAGGGATTTTTTTGATCTGGTAAACGAGACCCATGTGGAAGAGTTTGCATGTTTTGAGGAGCATAAAGAGGACGGATTGCTTTCCTTTGTTAAGACCGACATCCTGAACCTTCGGGACGCGGAGCAAAGGTTGGACAATAAAAAGAGCATCGACGAAAATGACACGTCCATACAGATCCATTCGTGTCACAGTCCCATGAGGGAAATGGAGGTTTTGAACGACCGGCTTCTTGAAATGTTTGAAAAGGACCCGGACCTGAGCCCTGAAGATGTCCTGGTCATGACGCCCGACATAGAGGCATACACCCCCTATATTCGGGCCGTATTTGATGTCCCGACGGACGATAAAAGGAAAATCCCTTTTAGCATTGCAGATCGAAGTGTCCGCAGGGAAAGCGAGATTATAGATACGTTTTTATCGATCCTCGATCTTTCGGGCACCCGGTTCGGGGCCTCTCAGGTCATGGCCATTTTAGAATCGCCGGCAGTCCGGCTCAGGTTCGGTATTGAAGAAGCCCACCTTGACCTTGTTCAAAGGTGGGTGCTGGATACGCGGATACGATGGGGAATCGACGGGCAAAGCCGGGCCGACATGGGGCTTCCCGGCTTTTCCGAAAACACCTGGAGGGCGGGGCTTGGAAGACTCCTTTTGGGCTATGCCATGCCGGGCCGTGATGAAAACATGTTCGGCGGGGTACTTCCCTATGATTATCTGGAAGGTGGGGACGCCCTTGTCTTAGGCAGATTCACGGAATTCACGGAGCTGCTTATTGCGCGTGTCACATCCCTTGGCAGGCTCCGCACCCTGAGTGAGTGGTCCCAAACCCTGAGAGAACTTCTTGAAGACTTTTTCATGCCGGATGAAACCACGGAAAGGGAAACGCAGGTCATACGGGGCACACTCAGTGATTTGGCAGGGATCAGGGAGATAACGGCCTTTGACGAAAAGATCGACATCAACGTCATCAAATGGCACTTGGGCCATTGTCTTGAAAGGGAAGTCTTTGGTTCCGGTTTTATTACAGGCGGCATTACATTCTGCGCCATGCTGCCCATGCGAAGCATTCCCTTCAAGGTCATCTGCTTAGTCGGTATGAATAATGATGCCTATCCCAGACAGTCCAAACCTTTAAGCTTTGATCTCATGGCGCAAAAGCCCCAAAAGGGGGACCGGTCCCGGCGTGATGACGACCGTTATCTCTTTTTAGAGGTCATTCTTTCGACAAGGAAGACATTGTATATCAGTCATGTGGGGCAGAGCATACGGGACAACAGCCATATTCCCCCGTCCGTCCTGGTGAGCGAACTTCTGGACTACATTGAGCAGGGTTTTGAAATTCCCGGCAAGGACATTTTGGCACATGTCCTGACAAGACACAGGCTCCAGCCCTTCAGCCCCGAATATTTCAAGAAAAACGAGAAATTTTACAGTTATTCAAGGGAAAACCTGCGGACCGCGCAAAGCATGACGGGGGGCCGTGGGGAACCGAGCCCTTTTATTTCCGGTGGTCTTTCCGTTTTGACCCCGGAAGAATGGAAAACAATTGATCTTGATGATCTGTGCACCTTTTTCAGCAACCCGGCAAAGTTTTTGCTTGAAAGACGTCTGCTGATTTATCTAAGGGAAAATGTCTCGATCCTGGAAGAGAGAGAGGCTTTTGACATAAACGGCCTTGAAAAATATCTGCTTGAGGAGCACCTGATGAAGTTAAGGCTTCAAGGCCGTAACCTTAAAGATCTATTGCCTTCCACGAGGGCGGGTGGCGTTCTCCCACACGGCACTGTGGGAGAATGCACATATGAAGAACTCAGCCGTGGTGTCGAAGGCTTTGCTGAAAAAATTGCGCCCCACATACAGGAAAAAATCCTTGAACCCCTTGATGTTGATCTTGCTATAGCGGGTTTCAGGATAACAGGGCGAATCCGTTCCGTTTATCCTGAAAGATTATTCCACTACCGCTATGCAGGGGTAAAGCCCAAAGACCGTGTTAGGGTATGGCTTTACCATCTGGTCCTCAACACCATCCAGGCGGATCATTATCCTCGAACCTCCATGCTTGCCGGTCTTGCGCCAAAAGGCAAGGATTCCGAATGGGTCGCGTGGGGATACCCTTCAATGGAAAATGGCGAAGCGATTCTTGAGGGCCTCTTGGAGCGATACCGGGCCGGTCTCTTAATGCCGCTTCATTTTTTTCCAGGGTCCTCATGGGAATATGCCCGAATGCTTATTGAAAAAAACAAGGATGAAGAGGATGCCCTGGGAAAGGCCTTAACGATCTGGAAAGGGGGGGATTACAAACGGGGTGAGTGCGAAGATCCTTATTATCAATTGTGTTTCGGTCATACCAATCCCCTTGATTCGGAATTCAAGGTGATCGCGGAAGAGGTCTTTGGGCCTCTTCTGAAGTATGAAAGGGGAGTATAGTCTTTCTCTCGGCATGTGTCGCTTATGAAAGCCATAATGCCTTGGACCCTTGCAATAACTTATTAATATAACTCAGTATTGTCCAAAGCAAATCGATATCCTGATCTGGCTCTCGTAATTCCAGTGCGTTAGTATTCGAAAGTCCTGCTTTACATTGCAGGTTATAACATTAAATCCCATTGGCAGGGAGACGGCATATTCTCTTCGTTTCGTTCGCTTCGCCGTCCAT
>DAOUXC010000183.1 GCA_030666795.1 Desulfobacteraceae bacterium | reverse complement strand
CCATGAAAGGGACTAATAGCAGGCCGTTTTAAGCCCTAGCTATTGTCCGTCCAGAAGCAACCAATTTCTGGATGGGGCTTTCAGCGGTCAGCGATCGGCCAAAATCTTGTTTTTAATGTCCTTTGCTGAAAGCCGAAAGCTGATGGCTGATAGCGCTCATCCAAAACGCCAGTTTCTGGATGAGCACTAACTATTTGTCTAACCGTTTATAAAAAGGCATTACGGAAATGTTCGCAAAAACAAGAGAAATTGAAGAACGTTACGATGAGATTGAAAGGCACCTGAGCCAGCCCGATGTCATTCGTAATCAGAAGGCATATCAGAAGTATGCCAAAGAACACAGCATGCTGACTCCGATCATTGCCTCACTGCGGGAATATCAATCTGTCCAGGACGAGATTGAAGAAAGTCATTCACTGTTGGATGATCCCGATCCGGCCATGAGACAATTAGCCAGGGAGGAAATTGAAAAACTCCGTTCAAACTTGATTCGTCTCGAAAAAAATCTAAAAGTGCTTCTCATTCCCAAAGATCCCAACGACGAAAAAAACACCCTCCTTGAAATACGGGCCGGCACAGGCGGGGAGGAAGCAGCGCTTTTTGCTGCCGATCTCTTCAGGATGTACAGCCGGTATGCGGAAATAAAGGGTTGGAAGACGGAGATCCTCAGCCAGAACGCCACCGGCATTGGCGGGTTTAAGGAAATTATCATACTCGTGGAAGGCGAAAGGGTTTACAGCAGGCTAAAATACGAAAGCGGTGTCCATCGCGTACAAAGGGTTCCTGAAACAGAGGCCCAGGGTCGAATCCATACGTCTGCGGTTACCGTGGCCGTGCTTCCGGAGGCCGAAGAAATAGACGTGGAGGTAGATCCCGATGATCTCCGTATTGACGTGTATCGCTCATCCGGCTGCGGAGGCCAGCATGTAAACACCACGGACTCCGCGGTTCGTATTACCCATCTTCCCACAGGACTCGTTGTCACCTGCCAGGACGAAAAATCCCAGCACAAGAACAAGGCCAAGGCCATGAAGGTCCTTCGGTCTCGACTACTGGATCATGAACAGGCAGAGCAGCAATCAAAGATCTCCGAGGAGCGCAGGAACATGGTGGGATCGGGTGATAGAAGTGAAAGGATCAGGACCTATAACTTCCCCCAGGGAAGGGCTACGGATCACAGGATCGGTCTAACCTTGTACAAACTTGAGCATATTCTCCGGGGAGAACTGGATATTGTAATAGATCCCCTGACCGCCCATTTCCAGACCAAAGCACTCAAAGGGTAATCATGAGTTCCAAGGCATGGAGCATAAAGGGCCTTTTGAAGGTCTCCTGTGATTACCTGAAAAAAAAACAGATAGACAGCCCACGCCTTACCGCCGAAGTTCTCTTGGCCCATCAACTCGGGTCCGACCGTGTGAACCTCTACCTGAATCTCGACCAACCTTTGACCGAAAAGGAGGTTTCAGGGTATCGCGCCCTTATCAGGCGACGCCTCCAACACGAGCCTTTGCAGTATATCACCGGCATTCAGGAATTCTGGTCCATAGACTTTGTAGTGGATCCAAGGGCCCTGATCCCCAGACCCGAGACCGAATTGTTGGTGGAGCATACCCTCCGCTTGCTCAAGCCCGCTGCTGAATCGGAAAATCAGGAACCAAAGATCCTGGATCTTGGAACCGGCTGCGGGACACTCGCCGTGTCTTTGGCAAAAGAGGTTCCAAACGCCCGAATCTGGGCCACGGACAAATCTCAAGGTGCGCTTGAACTGGCTCGCCTCAATGCGCAAAGACATGGGGTGTCCGACAGGATTCAATTCAAAGAGGGCGACCTGTGGGAACCCCTAATGAACCTTGGCATTACCTTTGATATCATCCTGTCCAATCCACCCTATGTCGCCTCGGAGGCATACAAGGAACTTCCCCCTGAAGTGCGCGATTATGAACCAAGGTCGGCCTTAGACGGACGGGATGGAGGCATGTACTATATTGAAAGAATCCTCACGAAAGCTCCGGATTACATGAAGCCAAAGGCATGGATAATGCTGGAAATGGCGCCCGATCAGACCGAAAAGGCCCTCGGCCTCGTGGAACAAACCGAGGGTTACGGCGAAAAAACCCGAATCAGGGATTACAGCCGGCTTCACAGAATAGTGATGGCTCAAAAGGCCTGAGATTGTGGCCGTTCTGTTTAAAACTCTTTAGGCGTTTGAAACGGACAATGATCCCTTTTCTTTCGTTCCGAGTCTCCAGTCCCGGTCATCCGCGACTCAGTTATTTTAGTAGGATTATGTTTCGTCAATATATTCCGAGTACCTGATGACGAAGATTTCCCGCCAGTCACTACAGAAAAGGCATTATTCCTCATTTATCTGAACGGAAGTTCGTTCCAAAACGCTTATGTGTTACCGAGGCTTCAACATTGGTGAGCCAAGCAGGGCCTCTTTTCCCAATATCAATGGCCGTAACGTATGCTTGACATATCGCCCTCTTTTTCCTATTTTTTAGCAAAAAAGGACTTTTGTCACTCAGATACCCATGAAAACCATACTTCTCTATCCTCCGCAATCCAACGCGAGAACCCCTTATCTCAGCCTGCCAACGCTCTCATCTTATTTAAGAACGCTTGGCGAAACTGTCATCATAAGGGACCTTAACTTAGATCTATTTTATGATTCTCTACCTGAAATTGCCATAAAAGAAGAATGGCCTGATGCGGACCGGGCGAAACCTGGATTTGGGGCCCCGCCGCGGATCGATCAGGCCAAATCACTCCTTTTAGGGCGAGAGAATACCCGTGATATCCATAGAAAAAAGGCTAAACAACAGTTGCAGCGGGCCGACGAAAAACTCTTCGAGAAGCATAATGAAAACATGGGAAGGCATTTCATTGGCGAGATTATTTCACTTGCCTTTGAGGCGGAAGAGGAGAGGGTCAACTCTTTTTACAGAGGGGACTTACTCCCCTGGCTACAAAAAGAACGGGCGGATCTTATAGGTATTAGCATTGCCTTCCCAAATCAGCTGAGTCCATCTTTAAGGCTGGCACGGTTCATCAAACGGAATCTTCCAGGAATTCATATCGTCCTTGGTGGAACGCAGATCACCAAGTTTGCCTCCGACCTGTCCTCTTTTCCAGAACTATTCAAGTTCGTTGACAGCATGGTAACCTTCGAAGGGGAAAGGCCCTTAAAGGCTCTGCTTAAGGCACTTAAGAATAAAGAAGACCTTTCCCGGGGACCTAACCTCATCTACCTTGAGAAAGGATGCGTAAACCGTAACCCCACGATCGACCCCGAGCCCATCAATAACCTGCCAACGCCGGACTTTCAAGATCTGTCCCTGGATCGCTATTTGCTGGGTGACTTGATGCTTCCCATCATAACTTCAAGGGGGTGCTACTGGGGAAAGTGTTCTTTCTGCACTTACAGGGAGATTCATAAACGAGCCTTGGAACTCAGAGACATCTCTCTCGTGGTTGAAGACATAAAGCTTCTTTCGGAAAAGCATCAGTGTCGATATTTTCGAATTGTTGACGATGCCCTCTCTCCCAAAAGATGTGGGGATCTATCCACCGAAATTTTGAAAACCGGGATTAATATCAGGTGGCGGTGTATGGCCCGAATGGAAAAGGCATTTACCGGTAACCTATGCAATCTCATGGCGAAAGCGGGCTGCAATCAAGTGTTATTTGGCCTTGAGTCATGCAGCCAGAGGGTACTAAACCTTATGAACAAAGGGATTCGAGTGGACGATGTCAAATCAATCCTGAAACATTTTAAAGAGGCTGGCATCAAGACCCACCTCTCCTTCATGATCGGATTTCCGACCGAAACCAGGGAGGAAGCGGATAAGACAAAGCAGTTCATAGTAGAGAATAAGGACCTTTACAGCACAAAATACGTCCAGACGTTCATTTTGGAAGCAGGCACGGAATTGGATCGCACACCCGAAAAATTTGGCATAACCAAAGTCTTCCGGAACAATAAGATAGGGCACGGTACACGCTATGGTTACCAATTTGAGACAAAATCAGGTCTGTTCAGGGATGAGGCGGAGGAGATCACTAAAGAACTACAAGATATTTGAGGAACGCGATTCGCAATAGGACGGGCTCGTAAAAAGTCCGTCAATCCCGCATGGCGGGAGGATGGGGGTGAAACCGTTTGAATTTACATCAAATGGCTGGGGAGGGGTAGCCCTTCCAAGCCGAGTAAAAAGTCGCCGCATGACTTTTTACGAGGTTATCAAATAGGAAACACACATTTTTTCTTAGGAACCAGATGCTTTGTCATGTTCCCGTGATCCCGGTCCTACAAGCACAAGCCCTGCCAACATGGCCGAAGGGATGTCATTGGGATCACTTTTTCTCAAGATGGCATGAATTTTCCATCCCACCTCTTTTGCAAGCCTGAAAACATTGATGCCCAGGGCCTCCATGGATGGCCGTGCCAGCGACGGATAGCGGCATTTTCTATCCTTGATCAGCCCATCACACGGTATATCCCTGCAAAACACGGTTTTGCATGAACCCGCGGCCAAGCCTTTTGAAAGTGCGTGTCCCTGTTCAACGGACAATTCCTCAAGCCTGGCGGAGATCAAAAAGACCTTTTTAAAAATCTCTAAACCCTGTTTTGAAAATAGGACTCGCGGCGAAACATCAATTTTGAAAATCAATGCCGAGTGGTAAGGCCGGATCCATTGCCTCGCATCTTCCGGTGTCATCACATGGGGAGGGCAGTTGGCACTCTTGCCATACTGTTCACAATAGGGAGGACTGCACATCTCGATGATCTCATCTTCTATTGGGACTGTATCCGCAGGAATTATCCTGACATCGCTTGCGCCAAGCGTTAGGGCCTCCTTTTTGAGCCAGAGAAGGTGAGCGTTAACCTTACTATCTGACTTCGTATCCAAGACATCGCGTTCAATCATAAAAATGATATCCCTGGCTCCTGGCGTCTTTAACATGACTAAAGTGTTACGGAAAAAGCATCAAGGCATCCTGTACACCACAGAATTAGTGTTCATGCCTGCCCCGACAGAAGCAAAAACGGCAATATCCCCGGAATGTAATTTGTGGTTATTCAATCTTCCTCTCTGCAATAGATCAAAAAGTGTCGGCAAGGTTGCGACCGAGCTGTTTCCTAACCAGGAAATTGTCATGGGCATAATATACTCAGGGATATCTGTTGTCTTATACAACTTAAACAACCTTTTCAATATGGCCTCATCCATCTTTTCATTGGCCTGGTGTATCAAGAGTTTCTTCACATCCTTTAATGTGACCCCGGCCTTTTTAAGACTCTGCATGACGACTTCAGGCACCGTCTTGACCGCATATTTATATATTTTGTGCCCATTCATTTTGATAAACAATTCATTCGCGTCATTATGTGGATTATATGTCTTGCCGGCCCATAATAAATATACATTTTCAAGGGTATCGGATCTCGTGACATGTGAAAGGATTCCGGCATCCTTATCCGTTGCTTCAACCAGGGCGGCTCCGGCTCCATCAGCGTATATCATACTGTCCATATCATGGGCATCCGAAACCCTTGACAGTGTCTCTGCACCAATAACAAGGACCTTCTTTGAGTCACCCGACTTTATGAAATAATCAGACAAAATCATGCCCTGCAGCCAGCCGGGACAACCAAAAGGGAGATCAATTGCAACGGTATAAGGATTTTCTATCTTCAGCATGTGTTTCACCCTGGCAGCAATGCTTGGAACCATATTGGCCCTTGTGCTGCCTGAGACCACATCCCCAAAATTTTGGGCGACAATTATGTAATCCAGATCTTCCCTGTCTTTGCCGTCTAATGCCTGCTCTGCAGCCAGAAAGGCCATGTCAGACGTATTTAGCTTATCATCTATGTATCTCCTCTCACTGATACACGTTATTTCCTGTAATTTTTTAATGATCTCAACATTAGGCCTATCGAGTTTTATCCCGTCCGCTCCATAAAAGTCACTGCCGAGAAAATGATCGTTTGGTATTTCTACGGTCGGGATATAACTGCCGCTACCGGTAATAATTGCATTTGTCATGTCTAAATTTATGTTTCTCCTATGAAATCGTTTTTAAAAGATTTGTCTTAAAAAACCCCACATTAAACCAAGGGTTTTCAGCATTTCAAGCACAATTGCCATTCTATACATTTCGGTTTCCGAATCTGCGATAGGAGGCTGTCCGAGAATGGCGTCGTAGCGGGATCGAGCAAAAATCTTGAGGATAAGTCGAAGATCCCGGACTTTGAGCGGGGACGACAAGGCCAAAACGGCCGTAGGCTCAGAGGTAGCCTGCGTTGAGGGCGTTTTGGGGTTGACAACGCAGTCATCAGAATTTGCAGCCGATCTCAGTAGAAGTCTTTTCTCGGACAGCCTCTTTGGAAACTCTGTCAAATTTACGAGATGAAGTGAGTTCACCCTATTTGATTTTTTTGCAAATTTCAAACCAAATAATTAAATTATTTGATTTTATCATAGACCGTCCTTGTCGGGTTATTCCTTATCAAAACCCTTGACACTACATATGCTGGCAGGTAATTTCACAAGCTAAGCCAAAACCCACTTCTCCCATTTGAAACCAAGGGGACCGGATGCTGAAAATATTAGGCAAATGGCTCAAGATTTACGAAGATGAAATCAATCTGTTTTTTTGGTGTGCAATCCTCCTCTTCCTCATCCGCAGTTCAAATATCCTTTTCAATAATTTTGCAGAGACAGCCTTTCTGAAAAGGTACGGCGTGGAATACCTTCCCATCGTCTATATGATCAATTCCATATCCACTTTTTTTATCATGGGGTTTATGACCCCAATCATGTCTAGGCTCCCGGGGAGCCGTCTTCTGAGCTACATGCTTGTCTTTTGTGGGGTCTCCGTAGCGGCGCTCCGCTTTGTCATCCCCCTGGGTATTGACCTGCTGTATCCGTTCCTGTTTATCCTCAAGTCCCAGTATGAGGTCTTGCTCGGGCTCGTGTTCTGGAACCTGGCCAATGACCTTTTTAACACGAGACAATCAAAACGCCTGTTTCCCCTTATCACGGCAGGCGGGGTCCTTGGAGGAATCCTCGGCAGTTTTGGAACACCGTTTTTGGCAAAGACTATTTCCTTAGACAACCTGATGTTCGCCTATTTAGGCACCACCATGTTAGGCGCTATTTCCGTACAACGGATGGGGACCCTCTTTCCAACCCTGCTCCTATCCGGCAAGAAGGCCAAAACCAAAAAATCAGGATCTTCCGTCATAGCGGAATTCAAAAAAGTCTGGCCCATGATCAGGGAATCCAGTCTCGTGAGGATCCTCATTTTGTTAACCCTCCTGCCTAACGTGGTCAT
>DAOUXC010000322.1 GCA_030666795.1 Desulfobacteraceae bacterium | reverse complement strand
ATTCGCGCTATCAGCCATCAGCTTTCGGCTTTCAGCAAAGGACATTAAAAACAAGGTGTCGGCTGATTGCCTGCCCCGTGAAATTGAAAATTATTTCTATGGGGCTGACCGCTGAAAGCTCCATCCAGAAATTGGTTGTTTCCGGATGGACACTAACTAATTGATGAAAGCGGATTATGAAACTCCGGTCAATCACCAAAAAAGATTTCTTCTTGAATCCGGCCAATCTAAAAAGGCCCTGGCGTGAAGATTATCTGGCCATGTTTTCCAGCCAGTGGCAGGGTTATACAACTGATCCGGACTTGATGATGATTCCCATTGACGACCATCTTGTTCACAGGGGTGATGGCGTATTTGATGTATTGCGATGTGTCAATGGTCAAATATACCAGATGGAGGCTCATCTCCAGCGTCTTGATCGGTCGGCAAAGGCCATTTCATTGAATTTGCCTTCGGATTATGAGCGTATTCGGGAACTGATCGGGAAGCTGGTGGTTATAGGAAGGGAGAGGGATTGTATCATCAAGGTCATACTCTCACGGGGGCCGGGCGGTTTCGGGATAAGCCCCTTCGAGTGCCCTTTATCCCATATGTATATCAATGTCATCCGTTTTCGAGATTTGCCTGACGAATATTACGAAGACGGCATCCCACTTGTTACCAGCAGTATCCCCATAAAGAAATCGTTCTTTGCTAATATAAAGTCATGTAATTATCTGCCCAACGTCCTGATGAAAATGGAGGCTATTGAGGGCGGCTGCAAATATTCCGTTGGCCTGGATGAAGACGGCTTTTTAGCCGAAGGATCGACCGAAAATGTTGGAGTTTTAACGGCGGATTATATCTTGAAATTTCCAGGATTTGAAAGGACCCTGTCGGGTATAACTGTTAATCGTGTCTTTCAGTTGGCGGATCAACTTGTGAAAGAAAACTTGATAAGGGGCGTAGAGTTTGCAAGAATATCACTTGAAGAGGCTTATCAGGCCGAAGAGATGTTTCTCACCGGAACCTCATTGGGCGTCCTTCCCGTGGTGACCTATGATGGGAAACGTATCGGTCAGGGTAAACCCGGCCGGGTCTATGAAAGGTTATCGGGTCTTTTGTGGAAAGATATGACGGAAAATCAGGATTTGCTTACTGAGATCGATTGGGAACCGGGGGATTATTGCGAAACGGTTGTATAACTTGAATGCGGAGGTTATATTATGGAACGTGTTGCAAGGATTTCAGAGATTATAGCTGCCTCGCCCGTGGGTTTTGACGATGCCATCAAGGTGGGATTTGAACGGGCCAGCCGAACCCTCAGGGGTATTACAGGGCTCAGGGTTCTTGAACAAAGGGTCTCTGTTGATCACGGCGAGATCAAGGAATACCGAGTAAGATGCGAAGTTATCTTTGTGCTTGAAGGTTAAAACGGGTAAGAGTTGAAACTATGGCTATGATAAAGTTCAGAAGAGAGCGCTGCAAGGGTTGTGGAATGTGCGTGTCGGCTTGTCCCAAGAACCTTCTTGTGGTGGGTTCGAAAATAAACCGGGCAGGATACCCTATGGCGCGAATTGATGATATGAAATCATGTACGGGCTGTGCCCTTTGCGCGGAAATGTGTCCTGATGTGGTGATTACGGTCTTTAAATAACAGGTGCCTGAAGTGAGTACTTGAGACTCGCTTGAGACCCGTATATTTTAAAGCGTTAATAATGTAAGAAATTCAAGGAGAAGAAAAGTGGCAGAAGCTGAGTTTATTAAAGGAAATGAAGCCATAGCCATGGGGGCCATTGAGGCAGGGTGCCGTTTCTATTTTGGTTACCCGATCACCCCGCAGAATGACATTCCGGAGTATATGTCCAGGCACCTTACCGATGTGGACGGGACCTTCATTCAGGCTGAAAGCGAGATCGCCTCTATTAACATGCTGTTGGGGGCAAGTTCAACAGGTGCCAGGGCCATGACCTCTTCTTCGAGTCCCGGGATTTCCCTGAAGCAGGAGGGCATATCTTATATGTGCGGCAGCCAGATTCCCGGCGTGATCGTCAATATGAGCAGGAGCGGCCCGGGTCTGGGAGGTATTGACCCTTCGCAGGGGGATTATTTTCAGGCGACACGGGGGGGTGGCCACGGGGACTACAGGACCATTGTATTGGCGCCGCATTCGGTTCAGGAGAATTACGACCTGACCATGAAGGCATTTGACCTGGCCGATAAATACAGGAACCCGGTCGTGATTTTGGGTGATGCACTTTTGGGCCAGATGAAGGAGCCGATAAGAAGACGGAAATACAGAAAAAAGGAGTTTCCCAAAGACTGGGCCATGACTGGTGCCAAAGGGAGGAAAAAACGACTTTTAAAGTCCCTTTATCTTTCCGAAGGGGAACTTACGGATCACAACTGGATGTTGAATAAGAAATACCAGAGCATGAAGCGGGAAATCATGTTCGAGACGCAGTTCATGGAAGGGGCAAAGCTTGTTGTAGTGGCCTTCGGTTCCGTTGCAAGGATTTTGAAATCCACCGTTCAAATGGCGAGAGACCGGGGTATGAAGGTCGGGTTATTCCGGCCCATCACGCTGTTCCCGTTTCCCTCTGCCGCATTAGATAAAATTTCTCACTCGATCAAGAACTTTATGGCCGTGGAGCTGAACACGGGCCAGATGCTTGAGGACCTGAAACTTTCCGTTGGTCACAAAAAGAATCAGGTGGATTTTTATGGGCGTCCTCCCGGCTCCATTCCATCTCCTGACGAGCTCTTTCATGAGATCAAAAAGATTTATAAAAAGAGGATCGGATAAATGAAACAGACATTCAAACGTCCAAAGGCCCTGGTAGATATCCCCTTTCATTTTTGTCCGGGCTGTCACCACGGAATCATTCACAGACTGGTAGCCGAGTGTATTGATTTTTATGGCCTGAGGGAAAAGACAATAGGCGTTGCCTCTGTGGGGTGTTCCGTGTTTCTTTATGATTATTTCAACGCTGATGTGGTTGAAGCCCCACATGGAAGGGCTGCCGCCGTGGCAACCGGGGTAAAGAGGGCCAGTCCTGATAATTTTGTGTTTACCTACCAGGGAGATGGCGACCTGGCCGCCATAGGGACCGCAGAGATTATACATGCGGCAAACCGGGGCGAGCGCATTACCGTGATTTTCGTGAACAACACGGTCTTTGGCATGACAGGGGGGCAGATGGCCCCAACGACCATGTCCGGGCAGGAAACAACGACCACTCCATTCGGTAGGGATCTGGAAACAAACGGTTTCCCAATCAAGATGAGCGAACTCCTGACGGAGTTGCCGGGAAGCACCTTTGTGGCCAGGGCGGCGGTTAACAACCCCAAGAACCTTATGAAAGCCAAGAAGTTGTTAAAACGGGCCTTTGAGGTCCAGACCAATGGGGAAGGATTCAGTTTTGTGGAGTTTCTATCCGCATGCCCTACCAACTGGAAGATGACCCCGAAGCAGGCCACTGAAAGGGTTCAAGAGGAAATGATTCCATATTTTCCATTGGGGGTTTTCAAAGGGGGACAGGAGTAATGTATTTTGATTGTGTAATAGCAGGATTCGGTGGACAGGGCGTCATGCTGATGGGCAATATCCTTGCGTATGCAGCCATGGCCGAAAAGAAAAAGGCGACCTATATGCCTGTTTACGGCGTGGAAATGAGAGGAGGAACAGCCAACTGCACAGTGGTAGTTTCCGACGGCGAAATAGGATCCCCCATCATACAAAGGCCGGTGACAGCCATTGTGATGAATCTCCCGTCCTTGGAAAAGTTCGGACCCAGGGTCAAGAAGGGTGGTCTACTCGTGGTGAATTCGTCTCTGGTTCCCGAGAAGGAAGTCCGGTTTAAGGGAATTAAGTGCCTCATGATCCCAAGTAGAGACCTTGCCTTAGAGGTCGGCAACGAAAGATTGGCCAATATGGTGGTCTTGGGAGCGACAGTCCGGAAGAGCGGAGTGGTGGATCTGAAATCTCTGAAAAAGGCCCTTTATCCCGCCCTTGACCTCAGGTATCATAAAATGATAGATATAAACATCAAGGCCATGGAGAGGGGTGCGAGATTTGTGACTGAAGGTGTATAAAATAATAACACATAGGTTAAGCGGTTCAACGTTCACGGTTCACGGTT
>DAOUXC010000264.1 GCA_030666795.1 Desulfobacteraceae bacterium | reverse complement strand
TCTCTTCGTTTCGTTCGCTTCGCCGTCCATGGCTCCGAGAACATCCCGTCCCCCTGCCTGTTTAAGACCCCGTATTTGGACAGGACCGTAACCCGCAAACCGCAACCCGGATTTAAAAATTCTATCGGAGCGCCTTGAAAACAGCCGCCAGTTTCCCGGCTTGTTCATCAGGTGTTGCGCCTTCTAAAATTTGACAGTCCCTTCCCATATCAGGCGGCGATGAAAGCTCAAAGATCCCCATTTTAAGCAGCTCTTCAGGGGCCGAGAAAAAATCCTCTCTGTTCCATGAGGGGATGGAACGGGCACCTCTCATCATTTTCAACATTTTGGTTCTGGAAATATACCTCAGCTCACCCACCTCATTGCTCACCGTCACCAGTGCCGGCATCCGGGCCTTCACAAGTTCATACCCTTCGGGAATGCTCTTTTTGACCATCACGTTCCCGTCTTCGATTGTGATTTCCCGCGCCAGACTGATGCAGGGAAGCGCTAACATTTCACCTAAAAGCAGGCCCACCTGACCGGAATCCCAGTCCCCGGCCTGCCTCCCGGTCAAAACAAGATCATATTCGCCTATCTTTTTTATCGCTTCAGCAAGTACAGAGGCTATGGAATGGCTGTCAAGCTTTTCAAATGCTTCATCTTCCAGAAGGATCAATTCATCGGCGCCGGCAGCCAGGGTCTTCCTCAATACCGTGTCAGAGACCTTTTTGCCCATGCTCAATACCGTGATTTTCGAGTCCATATCTTCCGTTATCCGAAGGGCCGCCTCTAAGGCGTTTTCATCAAACGGGCTGATAACCTGGGGCGCGTCAACGATCACCTCCATTTTTTCGGCATCCACGCTGACATCCGAGAGCGGCGCTTCGGGATCGGGAATCTCTTTGGCACAGACTATTATTCTCAGCTCTTTCATGACAACTCCTCCAATTTTTTTATAAGAGCAGGTATAATCTCTTCAAAATCTTCAACAACGCCGTAATCCGCCACTTTAAACATGTTGCAGCCCGGATCATTATTGATGGCGATGATCTTTTTGGAATTAACCATGCCCACCAGATGCTGAATGGCCCCGGATATACCAACCGCAACATAGATATCCGGAGATATAATCGTGCCGGTCAGACCCACCTGATGGTCGGACGAGATCCAGCCTTTATCCACCGCAACCCTGCTGCATCCGATCATTACATTGCCAAAGGATTTGCTTAACGCCTTCGCCAACCCATCGAGCATCTCAAACCCATCTTCTTCGCCTAACCCCGCTCCACCGGAGACCACCACGTCCGCTTTGTCCAGCGCAACGATCTCCTCTTTTACGACCTCCATGGATTCCACCCTGATCATGGATTCATCTATTTCCGGAACCATATCCACGATCTCACCATTACCCTCAGCCGGTTCAGCAGGCTTAAAAACCTTTCCCCTCATGGTCGCTAATTGCGGCTCGCCCGGACACTTGAACACGGAAATCGCATTGCCGCCTGAAACCGGCTTTGTCCGCAGCAGAACTCCGTCTTCAGGATCGATTGAAATATCTATGCAATCCGTGGTAAGCCGGGTGTTCAACCGACAGGCCAGTCTCGGGCCCAACTCCATACCGATGAAAGAGTGGCCCATGAGAAAGACTTTCGGGTTGATCTGTCTGCAAAGCTGTTCCAGGGATTCAACCCACAGATCGGTCTTAAAACCCCTTAATAAGGGATGCTCCAATTTATAAACCTTATCCGGTCCATAGGAGATAACCTGATCAACTGCCTTGGAAAGCTCATCCCCCATTAACACCACGGAAAGCCCCGAACCCAGATCGCCGCAAAGCTTCCTTCCTGCTCCTAACAGTTCAAGGGTCTTCATATCTAATGATCCCTCTTTCACTTCTCCCAATATCAGCACATCATTCATCCTGAGCCTCCCCTTATACAATTTACGATTGTCGATTTTCGATTGTCGATTGAAACCCGATAGAAATATTATCCGCTTTAGATCTTATGCTTTGAGTGTAACCTTTTCGCGTACATTCTTTTTCTGACGGTTTGGTAAAAGTCCAAATCATGTTTTTGAAGCACTATTACGCGAAGCATTTAATAGTTTGCATTTGAACAGGTTGTTCTCAAAAAAATCCCCCTCAATCCCCCTTTAATAAAGGGGGAGGCTGGTTTCCCCCCTTTTTAAAGGGGGGCAGGGGGGATTTTGGATTGCAGACAATAATATTCTCTGCATAATAAGTGGTTGATATTCCCTTGTATAGTTTTTGCTTTTTGCGCCTTTTTGTTTACCCCGTGAAATGTTTTTGCTTTTCTATTTCACCGGGGCGGCTATGTCTTTTTCTAATTTCAAATTTCAAATTTCCAGTTTCTAATCTGTCTCTTCCAGTGCCTGCAAAACCAGTTCGTTCAGATCCATGACCTGAAGGGACTTTTGCAACCCTGCAACCTTACAACCGTCCTCCAACATAATGCGACACAAAGGGCACGCGGTGATGAGGATCTGCGCCCCGGTTGTCTCGGCCTCCCTGATCCGGACCTCGCTCATTTTGACTTCCCCATCCAGATCCTGCCACATCCTTCCGCCGCCTCCTCCGCAGCAGAGGCTGTCGGCCCGGTGGTGGGTCATCTCCACCATCTTCAGCCCGGGGATCGAGCGGATAATCTCCCTCGGCTCATCAAAAATCCGATTGTACCGGCCAAGGTAGCAGGGGTCATGGTAGGTGACCGTCGTGTCCATCCCTTTCTTGAATTGGAGCTTCCCCTGTGCGATCAGTTCCCGTAGAACCAGGGTATAATGACGCGCCTTGAAAGGCGCTTCAGGGTATTCATTTTGAAACGTATGGAAGCAATGGGGCGAAGAGGTCACCACATCCGTGATGCCGTATTTGTCAAAAAGATCGAGACATTTCTCCATCTGCTCTTCAAACAGACCCAACTCACCCGCCCTCCTGGCAATGTCTCCGCAGCAGGGCTCCTTCTTGCCGAGAATGCCGAAACTTACCCCGGCGATCCGGAGGATTTCTGAAAACGACCGGGCAATTCCCTGGGCCGTGTCATCAAAGGAGGTGGTACAGCCAACAAAGTAGCAGAGATCCGCTTTTGTGCTCTTTTTTGAGAGATCAGGCAGATCCAGTCCCTCCGCCCAGGCCCCCCGCTTCTTTTTGGAGGACTCCCACGGATTGTCGTACTTGAAAAGCCTCTCAAGGGTCTGGTTCATAAGCACGGGTACCTTGGTCCCTTCTTCAACGGCCGAGACCCTTTTCTTTATTGCGGCCTCGAAGGTGGCGCCGTAGACAGGGCAGACCTCAAGGCAGGCCCGGCAGGTGGTGCAGTACCAGTACTTGTCATCCACTTCGCTTTCTTCCCCCTTGCTCAGAAACCGGATATCTCCTAAGGGGAAATGCTCCTGCCACAGGGCGTGACGCATCTCCTGGACAAAATCCCGGGGGGCAAAGGGTTCACCGGCCCCCGTGGAGGGACAGACCGCCACGCAACGACCACACCGCATACAGGCGTCAAAGAAGATTGAATCACTGAGATCAAATTCCCCAGCCCCTTCCTCTATATTCGGGGTGGTCGATTTGGGAAACGCCTGGAAATAAATGCTCGCGGGTGCCCCAACGATATGAAAAAGCTTGGTAAAGGGGGTCACTGCAATAAAGCCAAGGCTCAAAAGCATGTGCCCCCACCAGAGATATGGATAAAGGGTATCGGCATTAGAAACAGTAAATAGAGCACCCACCCACCAGCCCACAAAGGACCAGTCACCCCACAGGGGATGCCGGGAGGCCAACCGGAGGCCCTCCAAAATAAAACCCGAAAGGGCAACGAGCAGGAGCCACGCCGGTATCAGGGCATCCTCCAATCTCCTTTCAAGTCGGGGAACGCGCTGGATGTATCTACGGATGACGGCCCACATGATCCCTGCCAGGAGCATAAGCCCCCCCACCTCCATGCACAGGGAAAAGATCAGATAAGTAGTGCCCACTAAAAACGAGAAGATCCAGTGGTGGATAGACAGCAAAATTGTGCCGATGAAAAGGGACAAAAAACCCCAAAACAGGAAGAGATGCATAATACCCGCGGCTATGTCGCCCTGAAGCACGCGCCGGCCCAGGAAGGTGTCCAGAATCGTTCTCTTGAGTGCGTCCCCTGAAAAAGGGATCTCCAGAGATCCTGCACTCTTTTTCCACACCCGAATGTGGGCGGCCACGCCTGCCAAAAAAAGCGCTGTGGCCAGGCCCGCCAGCACGTAAAATATCCAGGCATCCTCAATGCGCCAAAATATTATTCGATATGGTGTCATCATTTTTACCGTGAACCCTGAACCATGAACTATGGACCTAAGTAGTTATTTTTTTTGTTGACTTGTCAAAGCATTTATATTTATACTCTCATAAGTTTTTCTTATAAATCAAAAGATTTTCTTATACAATCCGCCCAATGAGAATCAACCTCAACCAACTCAGATCTTTTTTTTTAGCGGCAAGGGAAAAAAGCATTACCAAAGCCGCTGAAGCCCTCTATGTCACCCAGCCGGCAGTCACCATGCAGGTAAAATCCCTGGAACAGGACCTGGATCTCAAGCTTTTCAGGAAATACGGGAAAGGCTTCGAGCTTACGGATGCGGGGGAGGTGCTATTTGGTTATTCGGAGCGGGTATTTGAGATCGTAGAGGAAATGGAGTATGTATTAAAGGGCCATGCGGACCTGTCCCAGGGATCACTCACCATAGGCACTACCCGAAGCTTCGCGAGACATCTGATGCCGGGACTTCTCTCCCGTTTCCAGAAACGGTATCCCAAAGTTAAGGTCTATCTGAAGGTGGGGAGTTCACAGAAAATCACGGACGGCCTTATGGACTACAAATACAATCTCGGCACCATCGGAAGGCTCCCCTACCAAAGCAAGTTGAAGGTCGTTCCCTATACAAAGGAGGAGTTTTGCCTGGTTGTATCCCCACAGCACAAATTCGCAAAGCGTAAAAAAGTCTCCCTTCAGGAACTCAAGCGCGAACCTATTATCATACGTGAGGATGGCTCCGGATCCAGGTATGCCATCCTTTCCATGCTCAGTTCTCATGATGTTAAACCTTCGGTCCTCCTTGAGGCCGAAAGCGTGGAATTCATCAAGGAATATGTCATCAAGGGACAGGGCATATCCTTTCTTTATAAACCCGAAATCCAATTAGAGGCCAGAATGGGGCTTTTGAAACCCCTTGACATCGAGGAAGGACCTATCTTAGTACAAACCGATATTGTTTTTCCAAGGGGTGTGGACCTTTCGCCCCCTGCCCAGGCCTTTTTACAGTTGATTGAAACCGAGACGTGATATGCCAAGGAAACCAGACCTTCTGTCCCCGGAGAACCCCATTGCCTGATCATATGAAGGACACAGAATGGTCCGGATTCATCCGTCGGCTTTTTCAAGAAGCCGAACCGTACCTGGCGGTCAGGGGGGATATGGCCCATACACGGGTCTCCCATGACTATGCCC
>DAOUXC010000058.1 GCA_030666795.1 Desulfobacteraceae bacterium | reverse complement strand
AGAAGTTCGGGGAAATCTATTTTTCGACAATTTATGAGGGCGTTGTTAAAGGATGGCACAAACATGAGGCCATGGGTCTCAACTATACTTGCATTTACGGCCGCGTTAAGGTCGTGGTGTACGACGATCGTGAAGGCTCCTCAACCCATGGCAACTTGCATGAGATTTTTTTAGGGCCTGACAATTACTCTTTGGCGATTATACCCCCAATGGTCTGGAACGGTTTTAAAGGTATGGGCCACGATTTTTCTATTATTGCCAATTGTTCCACTCACGTACATGATTCTTCTCGTTCGGTTCGTTTGGCGCCGGATGACAAATTGATTCCATACAACTGGGGTCGTAAAAACTATTGATAGGTTTCAAGGAGTGGAGACTGGATATGGATCCAATTGCAGCCTTTGAAAATGAGTGTGAGGACAGGGTCAGAACTTATGCGGGAGACGAACGGCTTCAGGCCCTTTCATGCGAATGGGTCAGGAAGAGCTGGAGTGAGAAATACTCATACAATTTTCGGTGGCTGGGCAGGCCCATTATCCAGCTCCCTCAAGACATTATCGCGATGCAGGAAATAATCTGGGAAGTGCAGCCCGATCTCATTGTTGAGACCGGGATCGCGCATGGTGGTTCCCTTATTTTCAATGCTTCCATGCTTGAACTGATAGGCGGAAGCGGAGAGGTCCTGGGAATTGATATTGACATACGGGAGCATAACAGGAAAGAGATCGAAAAACATTCCATGTTCAAGCGAATCAGAATGATACAGGGAAGCTCCATAGACCCGGAAGTTGTTGATGATGTGAAAAGATTTGCCGAACAGAAAAAGAGGGTGCTCGTATGCCTGGACTCCAATCACGAAAAGGATCATGTGCTTGAGGAGATGAGGGCCTATTGCGGACTCGTGAGCATTGGAAGTTTCATGGTTGTCTTTGACACTATCGTTGAGGAACTGGCCGGCATAAAAGGATCAAAAGATGATTTCGAAACTAATAATCCGAGGGCGGCTATCCGAGTTTTTCTCTCGGAAAACAGTGATTTCAAAGTGATTGAAAATTGGAATCACAAACTCCTTATAACGCATAACCCTAATGGCTTTTTACAACGGATCGGGCAATAGAAGGAAGGCATGGGAGAGAAAATACCTGTTACCATAATTAACTGGGATTCAGTTGAGATGGTGGAGTTATGCATTAAGTATCTCCGTGAGCGGACTGATCCTGAAAAAATGGAAATTCAGGTGGTTGATAATGGCAGCGAAAACCGCGCCAATTTGGTCAGACTTCTTGAATTAAAAGAATCCGGGCAAGTGGATCGGATCATCGCCCTTCCGAAAAACATGGGATTTTCCATTGCTTTCAATATTGCCTTCGAAGAAACAGTAGGAGATGTTTTCTGTTATGTCAGCAGCGACTGCCTCGTGGAACCCGGATGGTTGGAAGAGGGAATAAAAAGTCTGAAGGCCGACGAGAACATCGCCGCTGTGTGTTCCAATATCTTTGACGACAAGAACCATGATATTTCTAAAGAAGACAGGGAATTGAGCCAGTTATACGGTGCAATCATGTTCATTCGCCGGGAAGCCTGGTCGGACGTGGGATGCTTTGACTACAGAAATTTCAGTCCCGCATACAGCGAAGAGTTGGACTGGAGCTATAGGGCAAGGAAAAGGGAATACAGAATCGTCTTGGCAGGCAAAAGCCTTGCCTATCACAATGAATCATATACTATGAACAAAAAGTATAACCGGAATTATATACATCTTATTCGCCTGACCCATAGGATAAAATGCAGGCTCTTAAACTGGTCGGTGCGCAGATTATCTTTGTCCTGGAAGTGGTATTTGCTGGAGACCCTTGATGATATAAGAAGTCTGACCGTTCACATTCTGCCACTGGCCCTTATGAAGAATGTTTTGGAGCTTCCATTGATCCTGAAAGAGAGAAATAAACGATTATCCGGTAAAACCATCCATTTTAATTTCCCATACAGGGAGATTGCGGTTTTTATGTAATTCTTGTCAATTTTAATACTCAGGAGTAGAGATAAAGACTGTGTTGCTGTTTAAGGAAGTAGAAAAAGGCACTGAGGAGTGAGATGAGCTTAGATACGAGTGTTCAGGTACTTGACTGTACCATTCGTGACGGAGGGTACATAAACAACTGGGATTTTTCCCCTAAAATGGTCAGGGATGTATATCAGAGATTGTCAATGGCCGGTGTTGACTTTGTTGAGATAGGGTTTCGGGATGCTGAAACTATCGGGAAACCACTGTGGCGTCGGTGCCCTGAAGAAGAACTCAGAAAGATAAAAAAAGGCATACAGGGGGCCAGGATTTGTGTCATGGTTGATTTCGGGAAGGCCGGGGTGGAAGATTTTCTGCCGGCCAATGACAGTGCCATTGATATGGTGCGTATTGCGGTGCACAAGGATAAAGTCTATGAGGCGTTAGACCTTGCCCTGGAAATAAAAGCCAAAGGATATATGGTCTCCATCCAGTTGATGGGTTATCCCCAGTACGACGATCATGAAAGGGAGGCATTGTTCCGCCGGTTGAAAGAAGTACCACTTGATTATGTCTATGTCGCGGACAGCTATGGCTCTCTATTGCCGGATCAAGTGGATCGACTGGTGGGACCTCTCGCCGCAATCGGAGGGTTCAGGGTAGGCTTCCACCCCCACAACAACCTGCAGTTAGCCTTTGCCAATGCCTTGCAGGCCATCAAGAGTGGTGCCGACGTAGTGGATTCCACCCTTTACGGCATGGGACGAGGGGCAGGTAACCTCTCCACCGAGACACTGCTGTCATATCTCCAGCAGCATAACAGGGACAAATACAATGTGATTCACGCCCTGTTTTGTGTTGATATGTATTTATTGCCACTCAAAAGGAAATTAGAGTGGGGATATCAACTGCCGTATATGCTGTCGGCCATATGCCATTGCCACCCCTATTATGCCAAAGAGGTGGTGGAGGCCCGTGAATATACGGTAGATGAATTATGGAAGATATTGAATCTTGTTAAAACACGCAAACCAGTAGGGTTTAAGCGCAAGCTTTTAGAAGAAATTCTTGAAACCTGTGTTTTCGATAAAAAAGAAATGGCCCGGGATTCGGGAGCAGAGGATGAAGGCCGGGAAATGCCTGCGTCCGAGACAGGAGTGCCTGCCTATATGGACCGGCATCCCGGCCGGCCCTTTTTAATACTTGCAAACGGGCCCAATCTGAAGGCATACATGCCCCAGATTCAGAAATTCATTGAGCGTCACAATCCGGTTGTTTTGGGGGCGAACTACTTAGGGGGTATGTTTGCGCCGGACTATCACGCCTTTGTTAACCTGAGGCGATTCATCAAACACGTGTCCTCTGTGGACCCGTCATCTAAACTGATCCTGAGCCAGCACTTTCCTGAGGACATAGTCAAGGAACACACTGACGGGGGACATGAAAGTATCCTGTTCGTGGACAGGGTAAAGGGACCGTTTGACATTATTAACGGTGTTATTTCCAATAATTGCGGTACAGTTTCGGTCCTGCTTGTCGCGGTAGCCCTTGTGATGGGGGCGAGCGAGGTATTTGTGGCTGGAATGGACGGTTATCGGCTGTTGAGTGACGATGGTGGTCCTCTTTTTTATAATGAAGAAGATGAGACGGAATCAGAGAGTTTTATCAGGACCAGGGAACGGTGGAATGAGCAAGCCTTACAGGACCTGGAGTCTTATATGAAAGAGCATGGAGTAATGGGACCCACGATCATTACGCCCACTACCTATGAGAAGTACTTTGTTGGAATTAACAACTTCATTTAAAAATAGTCGGCAGTTCTATTAGGAGGCGGAGAAAAGATGAGTGATTTCAAGGTTTTGGGCGTTATCCCCGCGCGGATGAAGTCAAGCCGGTTTCCGGGAAAGCCCCTGGCGGACATTAAGGGCCGGCCCATGGTTGCAAGGGTCTACGATGCTGCGCGGCGGGCTGCCGAGTTGACTGAGGTGGTGGTTGCAACAGATAGTAGTGAAATTGTTGAAGCCTGCGGCAATTTGAATATCCCCACGGTTATGACCGATGGAAACCACCGGACAGGTACCGACAGGGTGGCGGAGGTGGCCACCAGGATCGAGGCCGGCATGTATGTCAATATTCAGGGGGATGAACCGTTGATTGAGCCGGAAGTGATTGATGCGGCTGTGAAGGGTCTCAAATCTGATGATCATTACCAGGTGGTCAACCTTTGCATGGCCATTGATCGGATGACGGACCTGGCTGATGCAACTGTACCAAAAGTGGTAAAGGGACCAGGTGGCCGGGCAGTATTTCTCTCCCGGGCCGTGATTCCCTATCCCAAGAACCCGGCTTTTACGGATTACTTCCGTCAGGTCTGTGTCTATGCCTTCCGTCCCGAAGCATTGCAATCTTTTGCAGAACTCGACCCCGGTCCTATTGAGGCATCCGAGGATATCGAATTGCTCCGTTTCATAGAATACGGCGTGCCCGTCCGTATGATCGAAGTGGTTACGCGCTCCTTTGGTGTGGACACGCCGGCGGATCTGGAGAGAGCTCGGGGGACGTGGACATCATGATTGCCTGTTTCGGAGAAATTATGCACCGGCTCAGGCCGGAACCGGACAACCTGCTGCTGAGCCAGGCCGACAAATTTCACCTGGAGCCGGGTGGCAGTGAGTCTAATGTGGCCATAGCGCTGTCCCACCTTGGACATAAAACAACCATGTTGACAGGTCTTCCCGAGAACCCATTAGGGAGAAAAATCATCCAGTATCTTCGGGGTCACGGGGTGGAGACGGATAGAGTTACGTTTGCGGAGAATGGTCGAATAGGTTTATACTTCACCGAGAAAGGCTGCGGTCATAGACCGTCACGGGTTTTTTATGACAGGGAGGGTTCGGCGTATAACTTTTTGGATGAGATGGTCAAGGATAATGATGCATGGCTGGATGGATGTTTTTGGCTTCATCTGTCAGGCATTGCCTTAGCCACTTCCAGCCGTGCAGCGGATTTTGCCTTGGCTTTAGTTGAGAAAGCCTGTGATAAAGATATAAAGGTCTCCCTGGATATCAACCACAGAAAGCAGTTGTGGAGATGGTGCAAGGACCAAAAAGAACGATGCGACTGTCTTATGAAAGTGGCTGAAAAGGCGACGGTAATCGTGGGAAATGAAACCGACCTTGAGGTGGGTCTTTTCGGAAATCCCTCCCTGGGCCAGGATGGGTTGATGACGCGTCTAACGGAAATTGCGGAAAAGGGAAATCTGGCCTGGGTGGCAGTGAGCCGGCGAAAAGCCGAGCAGGCAGACAGAAATCTGTTTGGCGGTCTGCTTTATGATTTTCGGGCTGATCCCGCAATGCCTGAAAAGTTGGAAGCAAAACCGCGAACCATTACCCTGATTGTGGACAGGATCGGGACCGGAGATACATTCTGCGGAGCCATTTTGGACGGTTTCCTCAACAGTATTGAGCCGGGTAAAAGTCTTGAAAGGGCGGTCATGTTAGGCACCCTTATGCATGGGGCTTCCGGGGATGCCTGCTTGATTGATGCAGATTTTCTTGAACAATGCCTCGCCGATGACAGTGGAAGAATCCTTCGTTAGCAGCTCTGTAACTCCTGAGATAGAACGACGGGAACAGGCATTGGGAAGGTTCACCGCACGTTTTGCGCAGGGACTGCCGAAGGGTTTGCAAGCCACCGCCTTTTGCGGGCCGGCCAGTTTTCGTGATCCGGAAGCGGATGATATCTGGCACGCATATATGATTGGCAGGGGAATTGTCCCCTTGCTGAAAGACCAGGGGCCGTTGCTTGCAAGGGCTTTTATTGGAGGAATAAGACGATTTATTCTTGCGCGTTTTGGCAGATTTACATCTCTCCCCCGTGATGAAGCTCAGGTGCTGGGAATTGCGCCCGTTAATATCTGCAAAACAAAAAATGGTAGAGTTGAAACCGGCTACTGCCACCCTGAAGACACGGACGCAATGGCCTGGCTGGTCTTTGATGATGGGAAAAGAGACCCTGACGGGTATCCGTTGTGCAGATCTGAAATCCTTTCCGTATACCTTAAAATGCTTTTTCGCTGGGTCTTTGTGAGCTTTTCCTGCCGGGGGGATGCCAGTCGGATGGATTGGGCCGTGGGTTCTCTGCTCACATGGCGTTGGATCTTGAGTTTTGTATGGGCAAACAAGTGGATGCTGGCCCTAAAGATCCGCGAAATCCTCAAAAGCAGCCGGCCAAAATGGGTCTTCTGTGTTCATGAAATGCATCCCCATTCCAGAATAGCGTGGGCTGAAGCTAAGCGTTTTAATATCCCCACCGTAACCATACAACATGCCTCCATTGTGCGGACCAAATTATGGTATTTTCCAACCCATGAAGAACTAGCGGCCGGCCTGGCAACCCCGTATAAAATGGCGGTTTTTTCCAAGGATGTTCAAGATCTCTTCGATCAATTTTTTCCTGGAAACACCCTTTATCCCCTGGCATGCGGGCCCCGATTCTCAAAATGGAAAAAAATAAAATCAAGTCAACACTCCCAAGTGGCCGGTGAAGGGCCTATTCTTTTTGCGGGTTCACTCCCCTGGTGGGACAATGTGGCAGTTCTTAAAGGTGTGCAAAGGCTTCTGGCCCAAGGAAATCAAAAGCGGCCGATCCTTGTTCGCCTTCATCCTGCCGCCAAGGTGCCTGTTAAATGGAAAGAACGGCTGGCTCAAATGGTCGAGAGCGGAAAGGTGAATCTTTCCAAAGGTTCACTGGAAAGTGCCATTAGCGAATCTGCGGTGGTTGTAGGGATGAACACTACTGTTTTAGAGGAAGCCGCGTTAATGGGGAAAGCCGTGCTGGTCCTGGAACAAAGGGATTATCTTTCCTTTGCCACCAGGCTTGGCACACATATTCCCCTGGATAGGTTTTCCTGGTACGAGGTGGAAAAGGCAATTACCTCTGCCGCAACGGATGAGGAAGAAGCCGTTCGGAAGGGAAGGGTTTTGTTAGGCATTGACCATTCGGTCTTCAGGATTGACCAGGCCAATTGAGAGCAAAAGGGACAAAGGATTGCAATGGCGATTGTTGAGAATTTAAGACAAAAACTGTCAGGTCGAAGGACCCTTGTTATTGGGGGGCGGGGATTTATCGGAAGCCATGTGGTGGCGTCCCTCCTGGATTACGGTGCTTTTGTTACCACCCTGTCCCTTTCCGAACCCTCAAGTTCCATCGAGCGGGAAGGTTTGGAACACATGACCGGGGACATTCGCAATCCCGATAGTCTGACAAGTTGCCTGTCCAACAGGGAGTTTGATTACGTGATCAACTCGGGTGGATATATTGACCACACCCCATATTTTTCGGGTGGCCGGGACTTAATAGACCAGCATTTTTCAGGCACCATGAACCTGTTGGACCAGATGAAGAACTCTGACCTTAAGGGGTATGTCCAGATAGGGAGCAGTGATGAATATGGATCACTTAAAGCGCCCCAGAACGAGGATTCAAGGGAGGCCCCTATTTCTCCATATTCGGTGGGAAAGGTGGCCTCTGCCCATCTTCTTCAGATGCTCCGGAAAACGGAGGATCTTCCGGCCGTCATTGTACGACTTTTTTTAGTCTATGGCCCGGGACAGGATCATCGGAGATTCCTGCCACAGGTAATCCGCGGTTGTCTGGCGAATCAGGTTTTTGAGACATCGGAGGGAATGCAACTGAGGGACTTCTGCTATATTGATGACGTTGTGAATGCCATCTTGTTGGCAATGGTATCAGAAGAGGCCCATGGCAGAGTCATTAATGTGGCTTCTGGTGAGCCAGTTAGCATAAGGGAAGTCATTGAAAAAGTGGCCTCCATGGTTGGAGGAGGAAAGGCGGATTTTGGAAAGATTCGCTATCGTGTTGGTGAAAACATGGCCCTTTACGCGGATACAGGCTTGGCCAAAGAAATACTTGGATGGCAACCCGCTATAACGCTGGACGAAGGGCTGAAAAGAACCATTGCATGGTATAGGCAAACACTGAAGGCCGACGGGAGCGACTGATGCCTCTGGTGAGTGTTATCATAAATTGCCTAAACGGAGAGCTCTATCTCAGAGAAGCAATGGATAGTGTTTTTGCGCAGACTTTTCAGGACTGGGAAATCGTTTTCTGGGATAACGCTTCGACCGATAGCAGCGCAGACATAGCCCGGAGCTACGGTGATCGGGTCCGGTATTTTAAGAGCGAAACCACATCCAGTTTAGGCAAGGCGCGGAATCTGGCCATCTCCCGCGCGCGGGGTGAATATGTTGCGCTTCTGGATTGTGACGATCTCTGGCTTCCCTGGAAACTGGAGAAACAGCTCCGGCTTTTGAAGGAACATCCGGATTTGGCCCTATGTTACAGTAACTCAATGTTTTTCAATTCCCGAGGCGATCTGTACGATCACTTTTCGCAGGTAAAACCCAAAAGGGGAATGGTTTTTGGACATCTTCTTGAGGATAATTTTATTTCGTCGGAGACTATGGTTTTTCGGAGAGAACTCCTCGATACCCTTGACTACATGTTTGACGAAGCACTCACAATGGTCATGGATTATGACCTCACGTTAAGGCTGGCCTATAGATATCCCATAGATTATGTCGAGGAAGCCCTGTCAAAGTGGCGAATGCATGAAGGGAGCGAATCCAACAAGAAGCGTTTTCTGATCCCGCGGGAAAATAATTTGATGCTTGAAAAACTCACCCACACCTTTCCCGGTATAAAAAGGGAATACGGCGGTTCGGTTTCCGTGCTGGCAGACAATGTAAATTACCAGTTGGGTCTGGAAAAATGGGATGAAGGGAATGCCCGTGAAGCGAGGCGTCGGTTCAGGAGGTGCGAACTGAATAAAAAGGTCATGGCGGCTTACGTGGCGAGCTATTTCATACCTTTTGTCCAGTTTGATAAAATGAAGGAAAATCTAAAAACGCGCATATTGGGAGGACGATCTTGGAAGTCATAATTCTCTGTGGAGGTAAAGGCACCCGCTTGAGAGAGGAGACAGAGTTCAAGCCAAAGCCCATGGTGGAAATCGGTGGACGGCCAATCATATGGCACATTATGAAGCAATACAGCAATTACGGTTTTAAAGACTTTATCCTTTGCGGTGGCTATAAACATCAGGTGATCAGGGAATACTTTCTTAATTATCGCTTTATGAACAGTGACGTAACCCTTTCCCTGGGCTCCGGAGGAGAAACAACATTTCACAACTCTCATGATGAAGATTGGACCGTGACCTTAGCCGATACGGGACTGGAGACCAAAAAGGGTGGGAGGATTAAAAAGGTCGAGCGTTATATAAAGAGTAAGAGATTTATGGTCACATACGGGGACGGGGTTTCCAATGTAAACATCAGGGATCTTATCGCGTATCATGAAAGCCAGGGGGTGTTGGCCACATTCACGGGGGTGCACCCTATTTCCAGGTTTGCCACCGTCGACCGGGATGGGGAAGGAAAAATTATTGACTGGGACGAAAAGAAACAACTTGAAGGCTACATGAATGCCGGTTTTTTTGTCTTTGAGAGGGCTGTCTTGGACTATGTCGAGGGAGATGTCGAGCTTGAAGAAGAGCCCATGAAAAGGCTTGCCCGGGAGGGCAACCTTGCCATGTATAAACATAACGAGTTCTGGCAGTGTATGGATACTTACCGGGATTTTCTTTTTCTTACCGAACTGTGGGAAAGGGGAGACGCGCCCTGGAAGGTGTGGAAATGAGCAAGGAAACTAACCCATTCAACAATTTCTACCGGGGAAAGCGGGTACTGGTAACCGGGCATACAGGCTTTAAGGGAAGCTGGCTCACGTTATGGTTGCTGCAATTGGGTTCCGATGTCGCCGGTATTTCTGAAGATCTTCCTTCGAAGCCGTGCAACTTTGAGGTGCTGGATTTAGAAGCCCGCATGCAACACCACGTGGGAGATATCCGTGATCTTGACCGGGTTATGCAGGTATTTGATGATTTCCAGCCTCACCTGGTTTTTCATTTAGCGGCCCAGGCAATTGTCAGGCGTTCCTATGACGACCCAAAGCTTACATTTGACACCAATATAGGGGGAACCGTCAATGTTTTGGAGTGTATTCGATCGCACGACTGCGTTGAGGCGGCTGTCATTATTACGAGCGATAAGTGTTACCGGAATACGGAATGGGTATGGGGCTACAGGGAGAATGATCCTTTAGGCGGTAATGATCCATACAGCGCTTCCAAGGGATGTGCCGAAATTGTAATCAATTCCTATTGCGAATCATATTTTAAAGAGAAAAATCGGCCCCGGATAGCATCGACCCGGGCAGGTAATGTGATCGGTGGCGGAGACTGGGCCGAAGACAGAATTGTGCCCGATTGCGTTCGTGCCTGGTCAGAAGGGGAAGAAGTTGTTGTGCGCAATCCACGGGCCACCCGGCCATGGCAGCATGTGCTGGAACCTTTGAGCGGGTATCTGTGGTTAGGCGTTCTTCTTGAACAAAAGGAAGTGACAACGGGCGAGGCCTTTAATTTTGGTCCTAAAACAGAAGTGATTCAGCCGGTAGAGGCCCTAGTTCTGGCGTTCAGGAAATCCTGGGACAAGGCCAGATGGAAGATGGGAGATGAGAACTCCGGCAAAAAAGAGAGTAGATTCCTGAAATTGTGCTGTGATAAGGCCCTGTCTTTGCTCAAGTGGGAAGCAATATTGTCCTTTGATGAGACTATTAAATTCACTGCATTATGGTATCGTCATTTCTATGAGAACAGGGAAGACATGTTCGATTTCAGCACTCAGCAGATCAGAAGGTATTGCGCACTGGCAAATGTTGAAGGTATGCAGTGGTGCCATGAATAAATTGATTAATGAAGGGTGTATTTAATCTTAAGAAGTAAAGCCTGCACATCACCATGCCCCGCCAAAATATCATCCCCGACATCCTAAGCATCTATAATTCGCCAAAATCAAAAAGACCATGGCATTTTGAAGAACTGGTGGGAAGGAGACCGGTAAACTATTTCGCGTTTGGTCGGGGGGCTCTGGTGGAGGCCTTCCGGCTCTGCGGCGTTGGTCAGGATGATAAAGTTTTGCTGCCGGCCTACATTTGCCGGGGTGTACTTGCATCGCTCCATGCTGTCGGCGCACATCCTTTATATTACCAGGTAGAAAGAAATCTTAAGGCGGCTTTTAATCCCAATTCGACTCCTCCCGCAAAAGCTGTTCTGGCTGTAAATTATTTTGGTTTTCCACAACATCTGGATATTTTTGAAAGATATTGCAAAAGAACCGGGGCTTTCATTATAGAAGATAACGCCCATGGCCTTTTCAGCATGGACGAGGAAGGACGTATGCTTGGCACGCGATCCGATATGGGTGTTTTCAGTCTGCGTAAAACCATCCCGCTCCCAAATGGTGCCGCTCTTGTGATAAACCGAAGCGATTTTAATGATAAACTCGCTAAACAGAAACCTTTTGAAGCAAGCCGCGCGGACTTTTTATTCACGCTGAAACAATCGGTAAGGCGGTTTATCGGTTCTTTCGGTGTTCAGAGCGCACGCGCGGTTATTTCCATATTAAGAATACGTCGACAGATGATGATCGGTTCACCCATCCCTTTGCCGGACCCTGATGATGAGGTTGTTTTACCCGAGCCTGCCGGATGCTCGCCGCTGGTCAGGGATGGCATCAATACGGTTCACCCAAGACTCGAAACGGATAGAAGAAGGGCACTATATTTATTCCTCCATGAGTGGATTGGAAGGCATAGTAAATGCACGCCGGTGTTTAAAGATTTGCCCGATGGTGTCGTGCCATATGGATATCCTTTCATTTGTGAGCCTGATGATTTGAAAAATATTGAACGTCTATTATTCAGAAAAGGATTTTTGTGCATTTCCTGGCCTGACCTGCCGGACGCGGTCAAGGAAAGTTCGCCTTCATTCTACAAAAAGGTAAGATTGGTTCCATTCCTGTGGTAAAAATTATTTAGTGTCCATCCACAAATGGCCCTTTTTCACAATCTCAGTGTTAGTCTGCGGGGTTAGTTGTGCGACGTACCATATGTACGTCTCCGCCTAACGCCTTGACTTCCTTGATCTTGTAAAAAATTGCTCATTTCTGAATTGGACACTTGCAAGTGCCCTTTTTTCATTCATGGATGGGCATTATTTATACGAATTATGGGAATTAAGCTCGAAATATACTACGAAGTAGAACCCGATTTAAAGGATCGATGGCTCAGGTTGTGGAACGAAAACAGGGATGCCCATCCGTTTAATCACCCTGAATGGTTCACTGTTGCCTCACGGAAACATAAAAGTTCAGAAAGGGTGGTTGTCGTTGCATCAAGAAACGGTGAGGATTTAATATTTCTTTGTGCCGAAGCTTTTGGCAGGAAGTTGGCACTTTTGGGTTCCCCATATCTGGATAAGGGATCAATCCTGGCAGTTCCGAGCATGTCAAAAAGTGATTGGAAAGAAGTCATCGAATCCTTATTAGTTGAGTATAATCAAATAACTTTTCAGGAGACACCTGAATACCTTTTAAACAGCCTGCAAATTACGAGCGACAAAGCATGGATAATGTCCAAGCTGTCATCCTTGAGCCCTTTTTTTGAAGTTGAACATCCGCGTGTTAACGGAAAACGAAGGCATGAAATCAGGCGGTACACGCGAAAACTGGACAAAGAGCATGGACCGTTAGCCATTGAATTCAAGCCTCTTACGATTCAACTTGTCGATGTAATGGCCGATATTGAAAGCCGCAGCACAAAGCCCGACAAGGGGCGAGCCGAGTTTGAAAATCAAAACTATTTTAATTTCATGAAGGGTGTCATACAGAGATATGACGGTATGTGCTGGTTAGGCCTGATGACTCTTTCCGGGAACCCTGTGGCCCATTATGCCGGAATTGTTTACAACAATAAAATGCTCGGACTCCATATGGCCTTTGACAGACGTTTCAGCCGCTATTCCCCGGGAAGTGTGTTGATCTTTAATCTCCTTCCAATACTCACGGAACGAAATATTGATTTGTTTGAGTTTGGACGGGGGCAGAGTGTGGTCAAATCCCGTTTTTCGGGAGAGCAGGTGCAGGTGCAACATACCCTTAATTTCTTCAGGAAGAGTGTGCCGGGAGCATTGGATTTTCTAAAAACCAGAGTTCTGT
>DAOUXC010000366.1 GCA_030666795.1 Desulfobacteraceae bacterium | reverse complement strand
CCCGTCCATTCCCGCCATGTTCCTGTCCATCAACACCACATCGGGTTGAAATGCCGCTTGTTTTTCTATGGCCTCTGCCCCATTGTTAGCGATAGCCACCTGATAGCCCAGTGCCCCTATCATCTCTTTCATAGCTTCCAGCATCTGGGTCTCATCGTCCACTATCAAGACTTTTTGGCCTTTGCCGCGTATCACCTCAGGGGCTGCAACATGACCGTCACTCTCCTTTTCAAGCAATATGGGAAAATATATTTTAAATGTGGTGCCCCTTCCTAATTCCGAATAGACGTGTATGTCACCTTCATGTTCCATAATTGTCCCATAACTTGTTGAAAGACCCAAACCAGTCCCCTTGTCCACATCTTTGGTAGTAAAAAAAGGGTCAAAGCACTTTTCCATTGTTTCTTGATCCATACCGCATCCCGTATCGGTAATGATGATTTCGGCCTGATCCCCTTTACTCCTGGCTTTAATTTGCAGTTTTCCTCCTTTAGGCATGGCGTCTTTTGCATTTGTACACAGGTTCATAATCACCTGGGCAAGTCCCGCATGGTTACCCATAACAAGAATCGATTCGGGAACATCAACCAGAATTTCTATCCGTTTATCAAATGATTTTTTGATCAGATCAATAATCTCCATGATAACCACGGTCAGGTCCAGGCTTTTGAAACTTCCAAAACTCTGTTTTCGCGAAAATTGCATCAAGCCATCAACTAATCCGGCCCCCCGTTTTACAGAATTATTCAGTCTCTCCACAATCTCATTTAAATGATGGTTGTCCTGGTATTTCATCTGTATGAGCTGGCTGTTTATTGAAATTCCCGCCAGGACATTTCTAAAATTATGCGCCACCCCACTTGCAATGGTACCCATTGATTCCATTTTCTGTGCGTGCTGGAGTTGGGATTGCAGTTTCTTTGTCTGGGTGATATCCCGCATGACGACAAACATTCCCGCAGGTTTACCTTCATGATCATTGTATCGGGATGCGCTTATGCTGACATCCAACACGCTCCCGCTTCTTGTATAGCGCTGAGTTTCAAAACCATGACAGGGCTTCCCCTCCTCAATAAGATCCGTGATTATGGACATGGTCTCCCGTCTTTCAGATTCAGGGAGGAACGGAATCCGCTTACCTTCTACCTCCTCAAGTGTCCATCCAAACATACGGGAAAATGCTGAACTCACGGACCTGACCTTTCCTTCCATATCATAGATGATAATGGCATCTGCCGATGAATGGATGAAAGATCGGTAAACCTCTTTAGCCCTTTTGGCTTCTTCGTACAGTTTCCTGTACTTCTCCTCGCTCTCCCGCAACGCCCCCCCTGCTCGGTTCAGTTCGAGGGCCTCTTTTTCTAATTTTTTTACCCTTTCTTCCAATTCTTCATAGCTCGGTTTTTCAGTCACAACAGGCCCTCCATTTTACCGTCTGAGGCCATTCTTCAATATAAACTCCACAACTTTGATAAGAGGTCGGCCCCGGATTCCACGCCAGCAAATCCCGGTCATAATCCATTGCCTTGAACTTGTGCTGTATTACCGCTTAATTATTATCCTTTTATTATCCCCGCTTTGAAAAATTCTGTCAATATGCTTTCAGAATCACCCATTTCCCTTAAAGGAAAAAGGTTAGTGAAAATGGGGACACGAAAGTCTGTCAAAAACGGCCTTTTTAGTTTGCAGTTCACACGCTTTTACAATATGCTCTCTGAGTTAAAACTTATGAGAACAGCATGGAAAAAAATATTATAATGGTAAGATTCTAACGCTTCGAAAAAACGTAATAGCTCAATAAGTAGAGGGGTTAGTCCATAACGGAGAGGCATGCTGATATTTTTTTGAAGGACATTCGAATGAAGGGTTAAGGTAATTGCCCGATAAAAGGTAAAGATTATGAAAAGCTACCGTAAAGAACTCTGGTTTGAGGTGCCCGCAAGAAGGGCTTTTATCAACATTACCCCGCAAGTTGAAGAATGCTTAAGGGAAAGCCGGATAACAGAGGGTCTGGTACTAATAAACGCCATGCATATTACAGCATCCGTCTTTATCAATGATGATGAATCCGGGCTTCATTATGACTATGAAATCTGGCTGGAGAAATTAGCGCCCCACGAACCGGTATCCCAGTACCGGCATAACGTTGGTGAAGATAATGCCGACGCCCATATGAAACGTCAGGTCATGGGTAGAGAGGTGGTTGTGGCCGTTACTGACGGAAAACTGGATTTCGGCACATGGGAACAGGTTTTTTACGGTGAATTCGACGGCCGGAGAAAAAAACGTGTCCTTGTTAAAATTATTGGAGATTGAAAAAGATCTGACAGGATAACAGGATCAACAGAATTTTGTTTCGGAGGAATAAAAAATTCTAATCTCGTCTCAGCTATACTGTAAATCACAGGAAAAAATCACAACCTGAGAAAAATGTACAAGCGAGACACAGAACTGACTGACAAAACTAATTTGCGGACTAATGGATTATGGTTTTAGCCTTTAGGTATTATTATCAATTCCCGAACTTGTCGGGAAGAGCCTTTTTTTGAACGGAAAATTAAAATCAAATATAAAGCAAGTGATTTAAAGGAAGATTTACGGGATGAGTTTGGATGTTTACAATCCAGAACATCCTGTAAATCCTGTCAAAATAGAATGGAAAATGCATCTGAAAACAATCCCTGGATAAAAAGATTAATACTCAAGATCACCCCTCCTGATTTGAAAGACAATACCGCCGATGTGGACCGCATTGTAAAGGTTATCAAAAAGGTTCTTTCGACTGAATCAGTAAGCGTCGAATATAAACTGGTTCAACGACTCTCGCGAACCTTGAGGAAGTGCGATTACAAT
>DAOUXC010000040.1 GCA_030666795.1 Desulfobacteraceae bacterium | reverse complement strand
TCTCGACATCCGCGCCCTTCGTCACTCAGCCCTAAATTTCAACCTCCAAGTTGCCCCCACAACATCATGAGGTGAAATCTTCATTGACATACAAGGCCAAATTGACCTATAGTTGCCGTTAAAAAAGGGAGTTCTTATCACCTCACCTCACCTCAACTGTCAAAGGGAGTCCTCCAGATGCTCCACAATCCATGCGTTAATGCTTTTGTTTTCTTCCCTCGCAGTCTGGTAAATTCGACTGTGAAGCTCTGGTGGGATTCGCAGGTTGAATCTCCCTGAAAATGGTTTCTCGGGAGACACTCCTTTCCGTTTGCACATATCCAGGTAATAATCAACTGTTGTATGAAATTCTCGCTCAAGTTCCTCGACCGTAGATCCATAAAATGTGCCTATTGCCCTGGTATTTGCCACCCTGCCAGAAAACATCCTCATTTTGTCGTCATAAAAAGCTTCCCCTAAATAACCCTTATATTTCATCATGGCTTTACTCCCGTCAATTTCAGGAAATCCCTCATGTTTTTTACTGACCCTCTTTCCATTTCTTTTTGGGGGTACGGTCTATGGAATACGGTTGCTTTTCCGTTCAGAGATACTCCAACCCTTGATCCAGCCCGTCCTTTTTCAACCTCCCCTCCTAACGTGACAATCAATGCTTCTACATCACCCCAAAAAATATTTGCCTGGGTTGGCTTTTTGAATATTTTTTCAAGCGTTTTTCTGTGCTTTCGTTTCATGTGTTGATAGTACTAAAATTGACACCAAAAGACAAGGGGAAACGGAGTATAAAATCGTTGGGAGTTGACATGGCATCTTGGATGTAGTTTCTTAGGCAGCATGAAATTTATTGCTGATCTCCATATCCATTCCCGTTTTTCAAGGGCCACATCAAAGAGCCTGGACCCGGAACACCTTGCCCTCTGGGCCCAAAAAAAGGGGATTTCCGTAGTCGGCACAGGCGATTTTACACATCCCGGCTGGGTGTCGGAACTCAAGGACAAACTTGTTGAGGCGGAAGACGGGCTTTTCAAGTTGAGGCCCGATCTTCAAGAAACCGTTGATTCGGAAGTCCCTTCTTCATGCCCCGGTCCCGCCCGTTTTCTGCTCTCGGGCGAGATAAGCTGCATCTACAAAAAAAACGGGATGACCCGGAAGGTACACCACCTTATCCTCATGCCGGACATGGCCTCGGTGGTCAGATTCAATGAAAAATTAGACCGAATCGGAAATATCAAATCAGACGGGAGGCCCATCCTGGGTCTTGATTCGAGAGACCTCCTTGAAATCACCCTGGAGGCGAGTGACAGGGCCTTTTTCATCCCCGCCCACGTATGGACTCCCTGGTTTTCCGTATTCGGATCCAAATCCGGTTTTGACACCCTGGAGGAATGTTTCGAAGATCTGACCGGACACATCTATGCCCTCGAGACCGGGCTCTCGTCCGACCCGCCCATGAATCGTCTTTTATCGGCATTAGACAAATATCTCCTGGTTTCCAATTCCGATGCCCATTCCCCGGGTAAACTGGGGAGGGAGGCCAATCTATTTGACACGGACCTTGATTACAGCCGGATGACCCGTGCCATGACCGATGGCAAAGGCTTTATGGGAACCATTGAATTTTATCCCGAGGAGGGCAAATACCATTTGGACGGTCACCGCAAATGCCAGGTCAGGCTCCATCCGCGGGAAACCAGGGACCTTGAAGGGCTTTGTCCGAAATGTGGGAAACCCCTGACCGTCGGAGTTTTTCATCGGATACACGAGCTTGCGGACCGTGACACACCGAAACTTTCCAAGGATTTTTTCAGTCTCATCCCCCTCCCTGAAGTACTCTCAGAACTCCTGAGCTGCGGCCCTGCCACAAAAAAGGTGTCAGCCTTTTACGAAAAACTGCTCCTGGAGCTTGGCCCGGAACTTCAGATCCTCATGGACGTGCCGTTAAACGACATCAGGGCGGCGGGCGGCCCCATGTTGGCCGAGGCCATTGCCAGAATGCGGCGCAATCAAGTTATCCGGGATGAGGGTTATGACGGCGAATACGGGGTCATTCACCTGTTTGAAGACTCGGAAAAGGAGGCAATTGCGGGCCAGATGGCCCTGTTTGCGCCAAAAACAAAAAGGGCAGTAAGACCACGGAATAAAGCGCCTCGCCCAAGAAAGACCCGCAAGAAAAAACGGAAAGAGACGAACGCCGAACCTGTTTCATCAGGGGATCCGATCCTCGATTCCCTGAACCCGGAGCAGAAGTCCGCGGTTATTCATGAGGGTGGGCACCTGCTCGTAGTGGCCGGTCCCGGAACAGGTAAGACCCTGACCCTGACCCATAGAATCGCTCATCTTATCCACAAGGAAATTGCAAAACCGGGACAGGTCCTGGCCCTTACATTTACCAGAAAGGCCGCGACAGAAATGGCGCAAAGGATCGCCGGACTCCTTGATAGTTCCAACGCCCATCCGGTTCGTGTAAGCACTTTCCACGGGTTCTGCCTGGAGATCCTCCGAAATGAGGGAGACAGTATAGGACTTCCCCCTGAATTTACCCTCTGTCCTGAAACTGATGCACAGGGCCTTGCGCAACAAGTCCTTTCAGAGTCAGGTGCGGGGAAACGGGCTGCAGGCAGGTTCCTCAAGGCCCTCCCTGCTATGAAAACAGGTTCTGTGGATGATCATGAACTCATGACCCTGTTCAATAAATACCAGAATACGTTAAGAGCCTTGGGTATGCTGGACCTTGACGACCTGGAAGTGGAGACCCTGAAGCTCTTTCGGGACCGTCCCGGGATCGCCGGAACTTATGGCAATAAATTCCCATGGGTCTTTGTGGATGAGTACCAGGACACCAACCCGATTCAGGTCAAGATACTCAAAGCCCTCATTAGGACAGGGAACCATCACATCTGTGCGATCGGTGACCCGGACCAGGCCATCTACGGGTTCCGTGGGGCGGACGTGGGCGGCTTCAACCGTTTTGGAGAGGATTTCCCCGGGACTAAGGAAATTATGCTTACAAAAAATTACCGTTCCGCAAAGGAGATACTTCAAGGCGCTGCCGGTCTCATGGGAAAGGAAAGTCCCCTTGAGTGCCTATCTTCCGAAGGGGCGACTATCTCAGTTGCATCCTGCAGGACCGATTCGGAAGAGGCCGAGATGATCGTGGAACAGGTGGAAAGACTCATTGGCGGTACAACCTATTTTTCCTTAGACAGCGGTCGGGTGGACTCCGGCGAGGACGGATTGTCTATTGGTTTTTGTGACATAGGGGTCCTTTTCCGTCTGAATGAGCAGGGTGAAGCCCTGGAGGAGGCACTGGCAAGGGCCGGAATCCCCTTTGTCAGGTCCGGGGAAATCCCTCTGATTGCACGCTATCCGGTCAATATTTTGTGGCGCTTTTTTCAGACACTTCAGTACCCTGAAAACTCTTATTACAAAAAGATGTATTATAAAACGCTGTCCGATGCGGCTATCACAAGGGATCAAATATCCGGGGCATTCGAGCCGGATGGCGATTTCCCGGAACTCGTCGAGCGCGCTTTAATATTTCATGATTTTGACTGCTCTTCGGAAGAATCAATCGAGGCCGTGCGCCGCCTCAAGCGGATGGGAGAAGGTTTTAAAGGGGGTATGGAGAAGCTATTGGATATCCTTTCTTTAGAAAGGGGTATTGATCATGTCGAACTTATGGGTGATCGAGTGGCCTTGATGTCCATGCATGCGGCAAAGGGCCTGGAATGGCCTGTTGTTTTTATCACCGGCTGCGAGGATCAACTCATGCCTTGTTCGCTTTTCGGAAGCAGGGATGATGAAGAGGAAAGACGACTCTTTTACGTGGGCATCACACGGGCCCGCTCCCGACTTATCCTGTCTCATGCTAACCGCAGGGCCCTCAAAGGACGTGCCCTTACCATGAAGCCCTCACCGTTTTTTGATGACATACCGGGTGAGATATGCAGGCCCTTAGAGCGACGCAAGTGGAAACCGAAAGCCAAGGCGCACAAGCAGTTGGAACTTTTTCTGTAACTACTCAGGTTGTCAGGTTCACGGTTCAAAGTTCAAGGTTAACCTCGTTGGGATTTCTTATATTTCCTCGGCGGCATAAAATTCTTTCCGGATTTGTGTGCAATGGCACTTGGCGTAATGCAAGATCCTGATGAACTTTGCATTCAGTTTAAAATCGAACCTGTTTTTCATCAATCTAAGCTTTAACCGTGAACCCCTGAACGTTGAACCTGAGCAGCTACAGCGAACGTTGGGTTGTTTCAACCCAAAACCGTGAACGGTGAACCGCTCAACCCAGGTTGGAATAAACAAGGGCATTCCATCGAATTATGATGGAATGCCCTTTTTCGTGCTGAGAAAAGTTGCTAAACTGTCGTTACATTTACAGCGGCCGGACCTTTGCTACCTTCCTCTATGTCAAAGGTAACCCTGTCCCCTTCTCTAAGGGACTTGAATCCGCTTCCATTGATTCCTGAATGATGAACAAATACATCGGGCCCATCTTCCTGCTCAATAAAGCCGTAGCCCTTGCGGTCGTTAAACCACTTCACGATTCCATCAGCCATAGTGACAACCTCCTTTCAAAAAAATTATCATGGTTCCACACTTCAGGTCGCCACTTCTGACAAATGGATTTTTCCCTGAAACGAAACCCGGACATCAATAAAGGGGCCACCTTTATTGATAATTCTAATAATAAATCATTTTTGGCATAAAATCAAGCTATTAATGTTTAAATGCACGCTGTCCGGTAAACACCATTGTAACCTGTGGGTCGGCCTCGTTACACGCCTCTATGGCCTCAAAGTCCCTCATGGATCCACCCGGATGGACAATTGCCCTGACCCCTTCTTTAATGGCCACGTCCACCCCGTCCCTGAATGGGAAAAAGGCGTCCGAGATCATTGAGGCGCCTATGAGTCCGCCTTTTGCCTTTTTTGTTTCCTCATCAATCTCTTTTAAAAGTTCCCGGTCTTTTATGCCCTTTTCCACGGCTAATTCAAACTCCTTATAGGGCACACCGTGCTTCTTGAAACAGAGGGCATCAGCGTACTTTGTGTATGCCTTAAAAATAGCGATTTCCGCCACTCCTACCCGGTCCTGTTCGCCCGTCCCTATTCCCACGGTAACCCCGTCTTTTACATATATGACCGAGTTGGAGGTAATACCCTGCTCCACCTGCCAGCCGAACAGCATGTCCGCATAATCATCCTGATTAGGTTTCCGTTCTATGGCATAGGTCTTCCCTTCAAACTCTGTTGAGGCAACGGTAAAATCCTCGGGAGTTTTAATCCGGTTGAGAGGAGACTGCTGGACAATAATCCCGCCGTCTATCAGACCCTTGAAGTCCACAAATCTCGAATTTGTGTATTCCGAGAGTCTGTCCATTCGGGCCATTCTTATAATCCTCAGATTGGTCCTTTTGGACAGGATCTCCATGGTCCCTTCCTCAAAATCAGGTGCCGCAACAACTTCCAGATAGTTTTTTGAGACCATTTCAGCGGTATCGAGATCCATGGGTCTGTTAAACAACGCACATCCTCCGAATGCGGCGATTCTGTCCGCCATATCCGCCTTTTCATATGCATTTGAGAGTGTGGGACCGTAGGCGACACCACAGGGATTGTTGTGCTTTACGATCACCACTGCCGGTCCGGCAGTCAGATATTTCATTATGTTGGAGGCATTATCCAGATCAGTCAGGTTGGTCTTGCCGGGATGCTTTCCGCTCTGGATCATGTCCTGTTCCGTAATAGCGGAGACAAGACCGCTCCCCGGCTCAATAAACCGACACTCACCCAGAACCAGGTTACCATTCACGAGTTCGTATAGGGCGGCCTCCTGTCCCGGATTTTCACCGTAGCGCAGGCCCTTTTCGATAATCTCCCCCGTCTTTGCGTCTGCAATTTTCCAGGACCTTTTCCGGTAAACCAGTGTCTGATCACCAAAGGAAATGGTTATCTCGGGGGGAAAATGGTCATCCATTACGGTCCGATACATCTTCTTAAGATCTTCAGCCATGTTCTTCTCCTTTTATAAAATCGCCATGCGATTTTATGAAGTCTTTCGTTTCTCCACGTATGCATAGGCATTGTGGTTGTGTATGGATTCAAAATTTTCGGATTCAACGGCAAACCAGGTGATATTTGGATCATTGTTCAGATTGAGCGCGATTTCCCTGACAATGTCCTCCACAAACATGGGATTGTTATAGGCCGCCTCTGTCACAAATTTTTCATCTTCCCTTTTCAGGACGGAATAGACATCACTGGATGCTGCTTTTTCCACGAGCTTGATCAAATCTTCAATCCACACAAATTTCTTGAACCTCACCTGAAGTCGAACCTCGCCCCGTTGGTTGTGTGCCCCAACATCACTGATTTCCTTGGAGCAGGGACAAAGAGTGGAGATGGGCACATTGATCATAATCACTAAGTCGCTTCCCTTGTTCAAAGAGCCCTTAAACGTGCATTTGTATTCCATGAGCCCTTCACTGCCGCTCACAGGCGCCGCCTTGTTGATAAAGTAGGGAAAGGTTATCTCCATGTGCGCGCTTTCCGCGTTAAGCCGGTCTTTCACTTCCTGCAGGATTGCCGAAAAATTCTGAAGGGATATGCGCCTGCTGTGCTCGTTGAGAATCTCGACAAAACGGCTCATGTGCGTCCCTTTGTAATAACGTGGCAGATTGACGTACATGTTTATTTTGGCTACGGTCTGCTGCTTGCCCATGTCCTTATCAAGGACCGTAATGGGATAACGAATGCCCTTCACTCCAACCTGATCAATGTCTATATTCCTGTTATCCTTATGATTTTGTATGTCTTCCATAACTCTCTCTTCCGATTTTAAATTTAATCTTGCAGTATATTATCTGGCCTTCAAAGTCAACAAAAAGGCAAAGTGATATGAGGATCACGTATGGATCTCCACCACATCACCGTCCCGGAGGACATGATCTCTCTGAACCATCTGACCGTCAAATACCGCTTTCCCCCATACCCTGGCAAACTTCAGGTTCGTGACAAAATCCTTGTGCACCTTTATGGCCAGGTCCTCCAGAGTGCTTTTTCTGGGAAGGACAAAGGGATGGTCCGAATCGTGCTTTTTTCCGGGGGCCTTGGTGAAGACTCGAATAATATCAGAAAGGTCATAAATCAGCTCAACAAAACGCTCCAAATTTTTTCCCGTTTGTGTTGAAATGCCAAGGCATGGCAGTTGTGTCTCCCACAGTTCCAGAAATATCTCGTAATCCTCTTCATCCGTTGGATTATCCAGCTTGTTCACCAGCACGAGCATCTTTTTGATAAAGGGCGGTTTTTTGAGATCCTGTGGAACCGGAAAGCCATGCGGAAAGATACGGAGGTCCTGAAGCAGCGAAAACGTATCGTCAAATTGCTTCAAGGGACCGTTATGAATATCAATCAGGATGGCCACAATATCGCCTCGCCTGACCAGATCTCCCATCAAAGGCTCTATATAATCCACAGTCAAGGGCGGGGTATCCACAAGTTGAAACTGGACATTTTCATAAAGGACCATTCCCGGGGTGGGTTTCCAGGTGGAATGGGGAAATGAAGTCACTTCCGGTTTAGCGTTGGTCAGACTGACTACAAGCGAGGACTTGCCCGAATTTGGCGGCCCGACCACAATGACCTGGGCAGCCCCCTCCCTGTCAATTGAGTAGGCCGAATCCCGCTTGGATACGCCCCTTTTTTTCAGTGCCCTGGTCTTGAATGCGGAGATCTTGCGACGGAGAGCGGCCCTGAGCTTATCCGTGCCCTTGTGCTTGGGCATGATCGTAAGCATTTCCTCAAGGGCCTTGACTTTTTCCGCCGCTTCTTTGGCCTCCCGATAGCGCCTTTCTGCCTCAAAATAGTTTGGCGGTAAATTGGCCGGCATGATCTTATACTCCTACCGAGCCTTATTCCCTAAATCTGAGTAATAAATTTCTAAAGCACTCAAACCATATAATCCTTAAGTTTCTCCTTAAGAGAATCGGGCCATTTATCATCAAACAAAAAGGCCTTTACCTCTTCTTTGGTGAGGTTTTTGGTTATTTCCGCGGGTAAATTTCTCAATACCTCCATCCTCTCCGGATCCGGTTGATCCTTTTCTGTCATTATTTATCTTCCTCCCTTTACAAAAATAAGCCCACCTGAAACCCCGGTTCCAATGTTCCGGGTCCTCAATACCAAAGACCAGAGCATCAAGTGGATGTTTTCCCTGGCAGAGATTTGAAACAGATGCAAAATTGAAATGTTTATCATAGGCTATGCATTTCCATATGGCAAGTTACTCCCGTCTCTACCAAAATTGATCGATTTATGAACAAGATTGAAGTCTTTTAGTCTTTGTTGAAAACGAACAATTGTGTACCCGGTGTTAATACTATCCGGCGTTCTTTTCAAGTATTCCCGGGCAAATAATAACACCTCGGCATAACAGCTAAAAATCATTGACATTTTTTGGTTTTTGATCCACTATGACACCAGATTTCTTGTGATGATGATTCCACCCATGACTTGGGGTATGCACATATGAAAACACATGAAAGAAAGGAATTAATCGAACTTTTAAACAAATGCTGGATGACGCACGACGCCATGTGGTTTTATCAGTGCCTTCAAGAATTTGGAATAGAGAAGGCGAATAAAATGAACAAAGGGGCGATACGGTCATTGGCCCCCATAGAGATCGGCAGAATAAGAAATTTTCTCGGCATAAAAAAGGAAAAGATTGAGTCATTTAAGGAGTTCAAAGCATTCTTTGAAGGAGCTTCCGAATTATGCATACCGGACTTTATGAATGCCACCATGAGTTTTCCGTATGAAAACGTTTTACATTGGCAATTCAAACCGAAAAACTGCTTCGCGTATAAGGGAATGCGGAATATTGGCGTTATTGACAAATATGAATGCGGTGTTATTTATAGAATTGAATGCTGGATTGAGAGCCTGGGAATAAAATATGACGTCAATCCCAGGATAAAAAAATGTTTGATGGTTGACGGTGAAACTTGCTCCGGGCATTTTGATTTGTATTTTTAAAAATGCATTCCGTTACGGCAGCACTTTAAGAAAAATTTGAAAATTGAATAAGTGGATCAACCATTTGTTAATTTTTCTAACATGCCAAAAATCAAACGATGACTTGATAAAATGATATAAAGAAAATCATTTCTGTCCAAAACAAATCGATATCTTGATCTGGCTCTAATAATTCCAGCAGGTTAACATTCGAAACAACTTTTTTCAACAAAAGGGAGTAATCAATGAAAGGCACCGATAAGGTAGTTATCCTTGGTGCAGGTGCGATGGGAGCATTTTTTGCTACGAGGTTTTTTGACACCGACGAATGCTCTGCCGCATTCATCGCTCAAGGGCAACGCCATGAAAAACTCAAAACCAAAGGCCTGGTGGTCAACGGAAAAAAGTATGCTATTCCGGTTATCCACCCTGATGAAGACATATCCCCGGCAGATCTGGTTATCGTTGCCTTAAAAAATCATCACCTCCCCAAAGCGGTTCACGATCTTAAAAATCTGGTCGGCGGTCAAACAACTATCATCTCCGTGATGAATGGGCTTGACAGCGAGGAATACATCGGATCTGTCTATGGTATGGACAAAATGCTCTATGCGGTTTCCGTAGGTATAGATGCCGTGCGCCAGGGGAACCAGATCAACTACACCAAACCGGGAAAACACTACTTTGGTGATGCAATCAACACCCATATCAGTCAAAAAGTTCTAAGAGTGCAAGATGTATTTAATCGGGCAGGAATTTCTTACGAAACGCCGTCTGATATGATGAGAATGATGTGGTGGAAGTTTATGGTCAATGTAGGAACAAATCAGGCTTCAGCAGTTATGCGGGCTCCGTATGGTGTCTTCCAGTCGTCACCGGATGCCCGGGAATTGATGGAAGACTTGATGCGTGAGGTTATTACGCTGGCGAAGGTCGCTGAAGTGCAATTGTTTGAAAAGGATTTAGACGACTGGTACACTGTCCTCGATACCCTCTCGGCGCAAGGCAGGACCTCAATGCTTCAGGATATCGAAGCGGGACGAAAGACAGAGGTTGAGATCTTCGGTGGAAAGGTGGTGGAGCTGGGCAAAATTCACGGCATTCCTACTCCGGTAAACCGGACGGTTTCACGCATCATTCAGGTATTGGAACAGCGTCCGTGATGAAATTGAGGTGTTGAAATTATTGGAAGAATTTTTTCAAATAGAAGGGAGATAAAATGAAAATATCAATTGGTTGTGATCACGCCGGGTATCTTTACAAAGAGGAGATAAAACAATTTCTCGAGGAAAAGGGTCACCAGGTTAATGATTTCGGCACCCATTCTGAGGCGCCTGTTGATTACCCACTGTTTATCCGCCCCGTAGCCTTGGCGGTTAGCAAAGACGAATGTGACAGGGGCATTGTCCTGGGCGGCTCGGGTAATGGGGAAGCCATGGCGGCCAACAGGATAAACGGCATCCGTTGCGCGCTCTGCTGGAACATTGAATCAGCACTTCTTGCCAGAAAACACAATGATTCGAACATGTTGTCGCTGGGTGCGAGAATGATTTCATCCGAACAGGCCCTTGAGATCGTAGACATCTGGCTTAAGACACCTTTTGAAGGCGGGCGTCATGTCCCGAGAATCCGACAGATTGATGAGAAAACCAACCTGACCGGCAGGCATGGCACGGAATCCGGAGACCTGTCGTCCGAGGAGAAGAAAAAGTCAATTGTTTCGGAAGACGGACCCAAAAGACCGGAATCCGAAAAATATGACCTGCTCATTGCCTTTCGATACATAAAATACATAGAGGGTCAAAAATCTATTGAATTTATGGTCGATCCGGGGTTAAAAAGTTCGTCAGTCATGCATGTACCATCACCTGAAAGATGGGATGAAGAATTCCCGGAATGGGCTCAAAATCGAAGGGATGAAATTCTTTTTCGTATAAAAGAGAAAACCGGTCACATGGACCTTGAATTCAAGGAATATTGAACAAACCAAACATTGACATAGGCGCCCCAGAAGAATAGGCTTCGCATTCCACAGGGCCCCGATAGCGGGATTTACGCTACGCTCCGACAGGCAAAAAGGCCCTGAGCGACTTTTTACGAGGTTGTCAAATATCGGGTATCCTGAAACGGTCTTCCTACATCCTTCCGCGCCTCAGGATTGTTACCAGTAGCCAGAACCCCATGAAACCTGCGATAATGAATCCCGCAAGACCAATAATGGGGATATCGTTCCATTTCGGGGGAATGTCGGAAAGGGTTATAAGGGAAGACCCTATAATAAGGGCTGCCAGGACAATGGCAAAGGCAATGCGGTTGCTGGTACGGTCATGGGTGAAAAGCATTGGTTCGAGCCCCTTATGCTCAAACTCTATTTTAACCTTGCCATCCTTTGCCTGCTTGAGAATCCCGCGCACCTCCCGTGGAATCTCTTTCAGGAGGGTAAACAACTCGGAACCGGTGTCAATCATATCTCCGGCAATGATTTTCGGGTTAAACCGCCGCAACTGGATGTGTCGAATAAATGGCTCCGCCTGCTTTATCAGTTGAAAATCCGGATCCAACATGGCGCCAAGACCCTCGACCGTGCTGAGCGCCTTCATCATAAGAAACAGATCCGGTTTTAATCCCAGACGATATTTTGTGAGTATCTCTAAGAGTTGTTGAAGTAACCTGCCAAGTTCTAATTCCTTCAAAGGACGATATAGATACTGGTCTATAAGTTCGGCAAAATCCCTTTCAAATTCGATCCTGTCCGGATCCTTATCGTAGTTGGTGAGATTTAAAACGGCGTCAGCGACCTTTTTTTCGTCCCCACGAACGACCTGAGTGACCAGATCACTAAAGGCCTCCCGCTCCTGACGGCTGATACGCCCCACCATTCCAAAATCAAGCAGTCCGATCACATTGTTCGGTAAAGCCAATATGTTTCCGGGATGGGGATCGGCATGAAAAAAACCAAAGTCAAAGATCTGCTTCATAATCAAGCCGGTGCCGCGTCTCGTAATTTCCGGTAGATCGTAACCCTCCTTTTGAAGACGTTCCACCTCCGATGCCTTGATCCCCTCCACATACTCCATGGTCAGGATACGTTGCGTGCTCATTTGACGAAAGACCTTGGGGATATAGACGGTTTCATCGTCCATAAACTGCCTCGCAAAACGCTCGATATGTGAGGCCTCGGTCCTGTAATTTATTTCCTTTTCAAGACTGCGTGCAAATTCCTCAACGATTCGGGTCGGTCGATATGCTTCCAGCTCCTCCAGGTGCCGCTCCATAAGGCCGGCCAAATGAAGCATTATTTCAAGGTCAACCTCAATGATTTTATGGATGCCCGGCCGTTGAATCTTTACCACTACCGCTTCGCCATCCTTTAGCGTCGCCCGGTGCACCTGGCCGATGGAAGCGGCGGCAAGTGGCTTTTCGTCAAAATGCTCAAATATCTCTTTCGGTAATTTCCCGGTCTCAGATTTAATGGTCTCCCTCACATCATCATAGGGAAACGGCGGGACCTGATCCTGAAGTTTTGAAAGCTCCTTTATGTATTCAAAGGGAATCAGGTCCGGGCGGGTTGAAAGTATCTGGCCCAGCTTTACAAAAGTTGGGCCGAGCTCTTCCAGTGCCATCCTGAGCCTTTCTGCCCTGGTTAATTTCTCAATCTTTTCCCGTCGTTTTCTGGAAATCATCTGTAGACCGATTTCCAGGTACTGCTCTATCTTCAGGATGTCTACAAGATCCCCGAAACCGTACTTAAAAAGAACGCGCAGGATCTGCCTGTACCGATTGAGATGACGGTAGGTACGTCCAATGACGCCAATTTTTCGAATACTCAGCATCTATTCTTTTGCTTTCTCTTCTTTCAGGGCCTTTTTAATCTGTTTCACCTGCTTTTCCAGTTTCAAAAAATCGTCTCTGCTGACAAGATTCATTTTCTTAAGGACGGCCTTTACTATCTTTTCTATTCGACCATCTACCTTTTTCTTGGCCTCCTCTGATTTTTCCGAAAGATCATCAATGAATTTTTTTACATCCTTTTTTTCAAGCTCCCCTCTTTCCGAAAGTTCTTTTGCAATGGTCTCAATCTTTTCTTTGGTCAAAAAAGCCAGTCCCAAGCCGACAGACATGGATTTTTTTATAAAATCAAACATGTGTTTCCTCCTTTCAAATTTCTCATGATTATTTTTGTTACATCTTGTTAAATTTTCAAAAACTCAGGCTTAAAATCATCATAGGTGTGTAGACTTTGCATTCGTTAGGCGAATATCTAATGATTTTACTGTAATATCAATTTGTAAGCAAGGACAATATGCATCGGGACAGAATCGGGTAACATGAAACTAAAGATTGAAATTTAATGATAAAGTGATAAAATATTACACGGAATTTGAAATGGATCAAAAGAACTGAAGCATGTCGACACAAATCACGAGTCGAGGAATCCGTTATGCCCAGGCTTGTAATAATTAAAGGACCCATGTTAGGTCGAAATTTTGAACTTAAGGGGGAGACGGCCTTTGTGGGCAGGTCAGTAAAGAATGATGTTCAAATAAAAGACAGGGCCATTTCCAGAAAACATTTGAAAGTCTTCAGAATCGGTAAAAAAATTTTTCTTGAGGATTTGAGAAGCACGAACGGAACAATGATCAATGATAAGCCGATTGAACCGGGCGAAGGCTTTGAGGTGGAGGAAAATGACATCATCTCCATCGGACACACTGTTATCCGGCTGGATGAACTCCCCCCTACTGAGGGTTTGGATGCCAGAATTTCAGAGGCCCGGCAACACAAAGACGATTCAGGTGAAGACGACCAAAAAACCAGAGAACGACGATCTCGATCGAGCAAGGACCTCGAATTGATTTATAAGGTATCAGAACTTCTAAGAAAATCACGGGGCACTTATGCTTTTTTCCAAAAGGTCGTGGATTATCTCATGGAAACCCTGCCAAGGATAGACACGGCAGCTATCCTGCTTTACGACATTCATAAAAGGGAAATAAAGGAAGTAATTTCCGACGCGAGAAAGGGTATAGCGAAAGGCGGTGAAATTTACAGTCGATCAGTAGTGAACCAAGTCCTTGGGGATCACAAGCCGATCCGGATGTCAAACATAAATTATGAAAAGCCTGAAGACTTATCAGACAGCACGAGCACAATGCAAATGGGTTCCATCATGTGTGTCCCCATGATAAGCAATTCAGAGATATGGGGTGTCATCTATGTTGATTCGATTCGGGCACCCTACGGATTTCGTAAAGACGACCTGCTGTTGCTGAATGCCTTGAGCGGACTTGTAGCACTTGCCATTGAAAAGGCCGCGCCTTCTTCGTAGCTGAATCATTGAGTTATCACTTAGGAACTTCTTTTTTTATACAGCGGCTTAGCCGCGTTTCATAACATAGCGAAAGCGATTTCATCACTTGTCTTCCGGTTCCAGTGTCTCTAATTCCAGTTCAAAATCTTCAGTATCTTCCGAGTCCTTAACCTTTTTCAAATCAATTTCCGAAGTGATCAATTCGCCGGTATCCAATGAGGTCCCTTTTGAAGGGACTTCCTCCTCGCTCTCATCGAGCAATAAATCATCAAGATCCATTGCCAGTTCTTCTTTTTCAAATTCCACCAAGGTGTCTCCATCTGATTCAGATTCTTCGATGGAAAGATCACTTAAATCCAGGGAAAGATCATCTTCCTCGTCCCCGGTTTCGGTAGCAGGCGAAATGTCCGTATCTTCCAAAGAGAAGGCATCCGGCTCTAAGGATACTTCATCTTCACCCTCGCCCAATTCCAGATCGGATATGGCGGCTCCTTCAGTCAACTCTTCATCAAAGGCTATCTCTGTCTCATCACCTGAAAGGTCTTCAAAATCAAGAGAAACAATTTCCTCCTCGGCCTCCTCATCAGCCTTTGGCATTGCCTCATCCGAATCAATGACAAGACCTTCCAGATCCGGTGAAACTTCTTCGGCGCCCTCCTCCGCGGGAAAGTGAATTCCCGGTTCGGGCGTGGCTTCAATCTGCATCTCAAGACCCTGGCTGTCTTCAAAGGCCTCTTCCAAGGCTTCGATAGTTTGAGAATCTTCCGGGCTGAAGTCTGTTTCATTTGACTCGCCAAAGATTCCACCGGACTCGTCAATATGCATGCCCGAATGCGAATCACCAGCTTCTCCGGTCAACGCGCCCAACAGTGACGGTGGAGCAGGCCTGAAGGCGGGCAGATTCAATTTTCTTTGCACAGCGCTAACATCCTTACTGCATTTTGGGCACACCTGGTTATGATCAAAGCTGATATAAGCACATTTCGGACATTTCATTGTCTTACTCCTTAATGAACGGGGCCAACCGGCCATTTCTAAACATTTATAGGAATCTCTGGATACCGAATCTGCATTTTCATACAATTATACGCAACACTTCAGGCTTTTGCAAGGGGGGAGTCCTTTTTCAAAGGTCTAAAATGTTACAATTATACAACAATTCTCATAAAAGCACCAAAGAAATTTCGTAATATTTCAGATTGTTGAAAAACCTGTCAATATGGATCATCCGGTTAATGAGTACTCCTCAATACAACACATGATTGCTAAGTTTTAGGTTGAAGCGGTTTTTTCTGAGTGACTGCTGAAAGGCCTTCGTGATTTCAGGTTGTTATGGGATGGGGGACCCCCTGGCTCCGACGCTCC